>DAOVDS010000069.1 GCA_030669415.1 bacterium | reverse complement strand
CAGACCGGCGATTCTCTTTTTAAGGAAGCGCTTGATCCACTTGTAGACCACGCACCGTATGACACCAACGCGTCGCGCCACCTCTGAGAGCGATTCTCCATCAGCCCGTAGCAGGATGATACGCGCACGCCGTGCCTGGCCGGCGCGTATAGTGGTGCTGCGGACGCGGTGTTCGAGTTGAGCCCTTTCGTCACCTGAAAGGGTGACGACGAGTGACGATCTTCTTCCTTTTGCCATGCCTCTGCCCCCCAATAGAACCGTTCTATTGGAATATCGGCACGGCTATCTTTTGACTTTAGGCTTTTTGTATACTTTTTCATGATTCGCTGTACTAAGCGAAGATTGTGCCAAAACCGGCGGGAACGGAATATCGGCTGCATCTTCTTACCTGCGAAGATGTTACGAACAGGAGAGCACGGCAGGCTTTTCTTTGTGGGACTGTTTCGTACCGTTCGATTTCCGAACGACGTCGGAATTCCGGATAGTCAATAGCTCTGTAGCGTTTCATTTCTTGGAGCGTCTTATGCTGGACCAGCGACCCTGCATCCTGCCGCCGGAGGCGTTGTAGGCCCACCCGAATATGCTGGAGCCTCCTCCTCCGCGCGTCATCACGAGGTCGGTATTCGGCACGCTTCCCCAGCGCCTGACTGCGGTCAGAGGAGACGGTGACTTACCTGTGGCGCTCGGGTCAACCGGAACCCAACCGTAATTGGGCAGGTAGACTTCGCACCATCTATGGAACTCCTGGTCGACACAGGGGTCTTTGCCCCGATAGCGTGTCCCGGCAGAGAAGCGGGCAGGCAGCCCCAGCGCACGGCAAATAGCAACGTACGCAAATGATATGGGCGAACAAGTGCCTATCCCCCGTACAAGCAGGGTGGGCGCATCCACCCAGCCTGGCAAGCGTTCGTAATGGACCTTCTGTATCAGGTATTCGTACGCGCAGCGCGCAACCCAGTAGGGAGTCCGCTCCTTTCCCCATTTCCTGATTAGCTGCTCAACTTCCTGCTTTGCACCCTGTACAGGCTCACTTGTCAGTTTGAGCATATCACCGTCAATCGTGTATGATTCGCGAATTGCCTTCGGGATTGCCGAGAAGGCTCCCACCTGCTCCGGGATAACGTTGTATCGTATCTGGCGGAGCCGTGCGCGCATGTTCCATTCGCCCTCACCGGAGAACTTCGCGGCTCTTTGCTTCCAGTTGTCCTCGACAATCTGCGCTGTCCCGGACAGGGTGATTTTCGTAGTTATCTTCTGCCTGTTTGAGTTCTCCGGCAGCGCAATGTGACAGGTATGACGGCCTCTTACTTTAAAAGCCACATCCGCGTCCATCCAGCCGCCCAGCGTGTACTTCTGCTTCTCGTTCAACTTGAAGCGACACAGCGCGTTCTCCTTCGCAGCGGTTGAAATCCAGAGCGATTCTCCGTCACAGGCGATTCCCCTGGGCGCGAACGGAAGCGCCAGGTAGAGGATTATTACGCCGTGTCCTTCGAACATGTAGGCAGCCTTGCGCTTTTCGTCAACCGCCCAGAAGTATCTGCCGTCGTAGGTCATATCGGTGGTCGTTTCTGACGGGGCGGGGAATCCACCTTTTGTCTCGCCCTTCGTATCTATCACAAAGACCTTCTTGTGAACCGTGTCGAGAACATAGAAACTGCCATTTGCGAAAGTCACTGCGGCAGGTTCCGTGCAGGGCAGGTTCAGGACTTTCGCGGCGTCGAAAGACAGCCGCCACTTGTTGTCTTTTTCTCCTACCAGAAGGGCGCGCAGTTTCTTCTGCCGGGAATCAACAGCCCACAGAAGCTTACCATCACTGCACAGCCCCCCGGTTCCGAAACTGCTTGTTTCAGGCATGTCGTGCGTGCACAAGCTTTTTTTCTTTGGGTCGAAGTAGAGGTACTTTGACCACAAGAGCCCGTTGTGGAAGCAAGATGAACCAATCGGCACCCCTGCAACAGGCAGCTTATCCCCGACCTGAACCAGAGGGGAAGAATCTTCACCGGACGAAAGGTACGCATAATCCTTTGCCGTGGCTGCGTCCAGCCCCACAAGCTTCTGCATCTTGCAGGTAACTGTGGCGGTCAGTTTGTCGCCTTTCTTGTACTCTTTTCCAGTGACATCGAGCATGATGAAGTTGTCAGCCACGACCGTTTCTTTCGCGTCTGACTGCTCGACTTTCCAGTCCGAGATAGTGTCCGGAAGAAGCGCAATCGGCGGTTTCGTGTATCTCACGTTGAAGGTGCACCTACGCTGGAACTCGACAGTCATGGTTATCTTCTTGCGTCCCGCTTGGGCCTCTGCGACATCCAGCTTGACCTCGTAAAGCGGGGAGGTTGTCCGCTTCATCCTTGCCTGCCACGCGGGGTCGCCGTAGAGAACAGTTACGTCAAGGCACCGGTTGTGATACTGCTTTTCCCGTCCTTTCTGGTATTTCTCCATTACATAGCGTGAAGCGATGCGGTTCACGCAAACCGATTCCGCAAAGGTGAACGTGTCCTGAAGGGAAAAGAAGTAGGTGGCAATGCCCCACGCGGTGCACCATCTGCCCTGCGGCTCGACGTGCCCAAAGAAATGGTGGCAGCCGTTGTGCATCCATGAGAGGCACATGCAGTCCATGAGGTTGGAGGGGATGTGCGCAATCAGGCAGTTACCAGGCGAGAAGTATATTTTTGGATTCGATGTCTTTATCCCGAAGCGCTGCCTGTTACTGGCCACGCCCATCAGCTTCCCTTTGCCTGCAGGCACAATTCTACCACTTCGGAAGTTGTAACCCATCTGCCAGTCGCGCTCTGTTGCGTGCCCGCTTGTCGAAATCAGGTCAACCTTGTTGCTGTTGGCCTCCTTCACCCATTGCTCGGTTGTGTCACCGGGGCATTCTGCTTTTTGAGGTTTCTCTCCCTTCTTCTTCACAGTCTTTTCAAACTGCTTGCCCTCGTTGAACGAGACGCCGCGTTCGAACCATTCAAGCCAGCCACCACCAACATGCGAGAGGTGTCGCTTGACTTCAAGAGGCTTCGCACTGACAATCTTCAGCGCATCATCCGCTGTATAACCTGTGAGAATTGCCCAGATGGCGTCGTCGTACGGGTCATCGTCAAGCGAGCGCATGAGCCGTATTACGCTCTTAACAAAACTGCGCCCGCAGTGCTGCGGCTTCGAGACGAAGCAGACATAATACGGATGATAGTCCCCCAACTCTTTCTTCAAGGTTTTGCTGCTGTTGGGCAGCCCGTCGAACCTGAACACCTTTGCGGAATACCTCTTTTCCAGCTTCTCAACCACTTTCGGCCATTTTGTCTTGGTGCTCTTCTCCTGCGCAAAGAACGAGTTTGCCACCACAATTGCATACCTGCACTTCTTGTCCTCTTTCTGCTGCTCTGCTTGTGACGCTTTGGGCTTCTCTTTGACCGATGGCTTCTCCTGCGCAAGAGTGGCAACTGCCCACAGGAGCAAGAGTATTACCGTAATCACGGCTGAAAAGAACCTCATGGTGAGTCCTCCTAATACGGTCGTCGCAGTGTCTTGTTGCATTTTGAGAGGAAGTAGTCCGGTAGTCAATGGAAATATGATTTTCCCTTCTCTGAAGTGCAAAGCTATCCCTGCAGACAGTAAGCATAGCGACTGCCACCACCGCCGGAATCAGACCAGTCCGCCTTTTCGTCCAATATGGGGAGCGGCTATCCGAAGATAGCCGCTCAAGGGGACTGAGGACAATGCCTCTTCATCTGTTAGGTTCTGCCCCCTGCACGGGGGCGCCTGTGCACTTCTTAGTCGCAGAGGTCCACGACCCAGACCTCGTTGTGGTCAATTCAGCTATAGTGAGCCACACTGTACCCAATGCCAACCCGCCGAAAAGCGGAACTCATGAGCTTGCTTCTATCCATCTTCCCGACAACGGACGAGATGAAGAGATTCAACCCTTTGTAGTGACATCCCGTCTCGTCGCACTTGTTGAAGCTGACACCGCCACTCTGGAGGCGGCTTGCCGGGCTCCTGCCATCAAGGGTTGGGCTGTATTGCCTCCTTGGTGCGCAGTATCCGGCAAACTGCTGTGCGACAGAGGCGATGCGTGAATCCCACTGCAGTGCCGACAGACCCGCCGCTTGGCGCGTGGCATTGATTTCATCAAGCAGTTCACCCCTGTCGTCAGCGGGACCCCCACCGCCGCCAGAGCCCCCGCCGCCGCCAGACCCGCCGCCACCACCGGAGCCGCTGCCATCACTAATGTCTTTTTCACAAGAGTTTCCGCCCTTGCAGCCGACAAGCATGGCAAGAGCGGCAACTGCCACGAGAATCACAAACAGGCGAAAGCAGTAGTTGCGTGTCATTCTTCTGTCCTTTGTCTCTGTTTCCCCATTCGTCTACGCCTTCAACAAGGACGCCCTTATCTAATCCGCCAGATCAACGATCCAGACGTGCCACGTACCGCTGTTTCAGCCGCCGGGCAGGTACTGACTGTCATGACCGATACCGACCCGCTTGAAGGCAGGGTTGGTCAGCTTGCTCTTGTCCAGCATGGAGAAGGCCTTCGCGTCGGTAGTCGCCGACCTGCTGACTACACCTGTCTCGTCACAATCGTTGAAATTGACTCCACCTGCCTGAAGTCGCTGAGCCGGTGTCTTGCCATCAGCGGTGGGGGAGTATTTGAGGCCCGCCTTTATGAGATTGACCCCGTTGGACCCGCTGGCGTACCAGACGGCGTATGCCTGCGCGACAGCGGCGATTCCTGGGTCCCATTCCAGACTTGACACTCCGTTGGCCTGGCGCGCATCGTTGATGAGCTCGAGCAGATTCCCACCGCCGGAGCCACCTGAACCACCACCTGAGCCGCCACCACTGCCGCCGCCCGAGCCACCACCACTGCCGCCGCTGCTGCCCGGAGGCAAGTACGCGGGTTTTCCATTACTTGCACCAGAATCAACCCCGCAGGCCGACACACAGAAAATGAATCCTGCAACAAAGAGAAAAGCTAATACCCCCCAGACAATCCTCTTCTCAGTCCCTCGCATACATCTCCTCCCTTGCCAAATGGTTCCAGGTTGACCAAGTCTTCTTCTTGACATTACCTTCTTAGCTACCTGGTTAGCGAAATACGTGCCAAACGGTGAAGGGAACTGGAATGTCAGACGTTTCTTCTTGCAGTATAAGGACTTGCAACCAGGCAGGTCGAATACTCTCTTTGCCGGAACGCACAAACCTGTGTACGGTTTTCGGAACAGCATTCCGGTTTCCGGAACACCGTCAGGATTCCATACGCTCGATCTTGTAGCGCTTTATTTTCTCATACAGGGTGGACCTGGCTATCCCCAGGAGTTTTGCAGCTTCCTTTGTGTTGTGCCCTGTTTTTCTCAGCGCCTCCTGTATCATCTTCCGTTCCATCTCCTGAAGAGCGCCTGTCGGCGGTGGGGCGTGGGGGCTAATGATATCGTCTTTGAGCATACGCCTTTCTATCACGTCTTGGGCTGTCGCAAGCAGCTTGGCCACTTCATTCCTCAACTCGCGAACATTGCCCGGCCACTCGTATTCTACCAGCGCGTCCAGCGCGTCTTTCTCAACCCTTATTTGTCGGGCGGCTTCTTTCAGAAAATGCTCTATTAGCACGGGTATGTCTTCCCTGCGCTGACGCAAAGGTGGAATGCTAATAGCTACAACATTTACGCGGTAGAAAAGGTCTTCTCTGAATCTGCCGCGCGCCACGTCGTTCTTCAGGTCACTGTTTGTGGCGCAGAGCAGGCGTACGTTCACAGAGACCTGCTCTGTTGCGCCCAGGGGGCGTACAGAGTTATCTTCCAGTACACGGAGCAGTTTTGCCTGCATCTCCGCCGACATCTCGCCAATCTCATCGAGAAACAGAGTTCCGTTGTCTGCTGCAAGGAAAAGCCCTTTCTTGTCACCATGGGCGCCTGTAAAAGCGCCCTTGACGTAACCGAACAGTTCGCTTTCCACAAGCGATGAGGGAACAGCCACACAGTTAAGGGGAACAAACTGCCCCTTGCGACCGCTGAGATCGTGGATGCAGCGTGCCACCATTTCCTTACCTACACCAGTTTCGCCAGTAATAAGAAGTGGCATGCCGGTCCGCGCAACGCGCCTTGCTGTGTGCAACACTTCGCGCATGGAATCGCTGTCGTATACAAGTTTCGTCGGCGCTGCCACACCGCCGGGAGACCTGACTGTTGTCTGAGACCCCGTCGAAGTATCGCGCCGGAAGACCTCAAGCAGATTCGTTACGTTGTCAATCGAAGTGCTTTGAAGAGTCTTCTCCATCTGCAGCTTCAGAACGAGTTTGGTTGTCGCCTTGGCGAGAGGATGGTTTCTGTACGAATCACGGTGTTCTTCAGGCACCGAGTCAAGGATTGAACGGCTTCCTTCGAGCAATTCCTCGGCCATATTTAACGCATCCTCAAGTTTGCCGTCCAGCATCAGTAAAGCGGCAAGATGGTATTTCACTTTGAGATACTGGTGCCGCCAGCCTGTCTTCAATTGTTCGCAGAACTGGTGCAGCTTTCGTGCTGTAGGTTCCTCAGGCCTTTTCTTGGCAATCGAAATCATGGCTTGCGCCAAAACGCAATTGCTCTTCAAGAGGATGTCGTCTGTCTTGCTCGCAATCGCCAGCGCCTCCTTGAGTGCCTTTCTTGCCTGGTTGAAACTGAGTACCTGGGTCAGTGCTTCCGTCTCGCATAACAGTGCTGCCGCTTTGCCGATGAGGAGCCGTGCGCTATTGAACAACCTCTTTGCCTCGCGCGTATAGCGAAGAGCAGCCACAGTATCGCCTTGCGCCAGTCGCACACGCGCGAGGAGCATGTGGCATGTTGCGATACGGGGCTTCCATTTCAACTTGCGCGCGGCTGCGAGCGCTTCTTCGCCGTATTGTCTGGCCTTGGCGAATGCGCCTATCTCTATCAGTGCGCCGGTGTAGGCAACATGCGCACGGGCGAACTCAGGCCTAATGACGCCTCCCGATTCCTGAACCGCTTGTTCCAGGTAGTGCAGCCCGTCTCTATACTCCCCCTTCTGCACATGGAGTGAGCCCAAGACCCACAGGCAATCCATAGCTGCCACTCTGCGCTCAAGCCCGGAGACCATGGAAAGAGCTTCCCTTGCATCAGCGATGCCCGCGTCAATTTCGCCAAGCCTCGACTTGAGCTTGGCGATGTTGAGCAGGGCATTGGTGTTTTCTCTTCCTGGGGGAAGGGCCCGGTATATGCGCACTGTTTCCTCCCACCTCGACAGTGCCTCCTTGTATTGCCCTCCTCTCTCCGCAACCTGAGCCAGATCAGATATGTTACGCGCAAGGGGGGGGCCTGATATGCCTTTTTGCTCGCAGATGCGTAGCGAACGCTTGTAGTGTCTAACTGCCCCGGCCATGTCTCCCATGTAGGTGTGGCAATCGCCAATGTAATTGAGCATAGAGCATACGGTCTCGAAGTCTCTGCTTATCCGCGCCCTTTCTACCACCTCCTCAAACACCTCAACGGCTTTTTCCCATCTCCCTTCGTAGCCGTATGATCTTCCGACCCAGAACTGTGCTTGCGCGCGAGTCTTTTCCGCCATCTTCTGGCGCGTGAAACGTCTGACTATACGGCGTGCCTCAGCGTATTTGCCTTCGGCAAACGAACGCTCCAACTTCTCGAAAAACTCCGCCTGGATCTCTTCTGAGAGTGCTGCCACCTGTCAAGCTCCGTTCCTAATGACCACTGACAGAACATCCAAAGGAATAGGATAGTAGGTTGTGACCAACCTGTCGAATGAAAAGTTCATAAGGAACAGTGAGAAGAGCAGTCAAACCTTCAAGGCACAATCCCGCGCAATGACTCCGGCATGCTGTGCACGCAGCCGCCACGGTATCTGGCGCGGCCAGGGTAATTGCCTATATGTCAGCAGGAGTGATAAAATATTTGCGAAACCAGATGTACCGAAATGCGTTAGTAATACTGGTTAAGACAGGTAGGCCAGTTCTGTTCAGGAGGCACAGACCATGAGAAGGTTCATACTGCTGTTGACAGTTCTTAGTGTGCTGGGTCTTGCGTTGGGAGTGGCCGTGCGTAACGCCGCTGCTCAGGACAACTGCGCGCCCGACGGCGAGAAAACCAAGGCTGAAGGAAAAGCTGCTGATGAGACAGTGGAAGTCAAAATCAAGAAGCTGCGTGACCGCCTCAGCTTTATCAATCTTCTCAACGGCCTCTACATGACCAGGAGCCAGCTTGAGAAACTCGTTCAGTACAACAAAGAGGTCAAGAAAATCATCGATGACAAGACCAAGGAGATGGAGGAATTCAGGCGCAATGAGTTGAAGACCCTCGAAGAGCTTGAGCGTGTCATCAGCGAGCAGAAAACCATACCGAAAGACCTCGAGGCCAGGGTCGGCAAGATAGACGCCGCCCTGCACCGCATACGCAAGGAAATGTCCGAGACGATTGTGCTCAAATACAAGCCGAAAATCGAGGCTGTCTTCAGGGATGGCCAGAAGGCGGTTATTGAAGACTTCGAGCCCTGCGCAATCCCGCCGCAGGACCTGAAAGACCCTGTAAGGGTGGGCCAGGCAAGCGACTCCGCCCGCGTTATCGAGTTAATGCGGAAGGTGAGGGCGGCTCCCAGGCGGGCGTTTGACAAGCATCTCGACAAGCTGGTGGACATGGCGGCCGAGCACGTTGCAGAGCACTACAACCTCACCGAAGAGGAGCAGGAGAAGCAGCGTAAGAAGTACCGCAAGTTGTTTGTGAAAATATATGAGATGGAAGATGTTGAGTTCGAGCTTGAGAAGGAAGAGCTGGCCAGGGAACTGAACTGGGAAGGCAAAGCCAGGGCGAAGGAACTGGACAAGGAACTGCGCAAAATAGGGGAGAAGACCAACCCCGGCCAGATAAGCAAGATATGCCAGTACTTTCTCGACCCCGAGATAGTAATCCCGGTTCTCGAGGAGCGGCTTGGGGCAACCAACGGCGATGGCAAGACCCCTTCCGAGAAGGAGTCCGAGGAACGCGGAGGAAAAACGGGAGCCCGCAAAAAGGCGCAGGAGCTTGCGCTCAAGACTTTCGACGGCAAGGCGCGCAGCATCTCGCAACTGACAGGGAAGGCAACCGCAACGCTCATGGTCGTTGTGGATGCCCGGTGCCCGTACTGCGAGCGGGCGCTCGAAGAACTCAAAGACCTCCACGCGAAGTACACGAAAGAGGAACTGAGAATCTTCGCCGTGAACGTCAATGATGAGAAATGGTTGGCGAAACTCAAGAAACACTACTTGGCAAAGAAGCTTTCCTTTGAAGTGCTCATGGGCAGTGGAAAGGAACTGAAGAAGCTCTACAACCTTAACAGAACCCCCACAACCTTCCTGGTCAACAAGAAAGGCGAGATTGTGTTTGTGGGCGGAAGCAATACGAAGGGAAACGACGTTGCCATTAGAGAGCTTCTCGGCAAGAAGGTAAGCGAGGCAGAGAAGAAAGAAAAAGACAAGCTGGGCGAGAGCTGAAAATACTAATCCATGTCTCCCGTCGGGGGATGCGGTAAAGCCGCGACCGAAATCCGAAGCTCAAACGTCGAACGCCAATTTAGACTTCGGATTTTAGCACTTGTGAGTGGTGTCTACGAAGCACAAGCAGCGATGCAAGAAGCAGCAGGAAAGGGAGCATCGAGCTTGGTAGCGACAGCACCGAGCTTTCGTCCGTCAATGCACAACCGCCGCTCTTTGAGTTCTTCGATGGTATCGCCATTGCCGTGGAATTGTCGCGTACCAGCGCGGAATCGCATCCCACGCCGCCAGCCCCTGCGTTGACAATGACCCATATTGTCTCGACCTTGTCGTCGGGAATGTGGTTCTCAAGGACCAATGTGTCCACCGGGACAAATGCGGTGCAATCTCCCCCGGCTATCTGAGTGCCGCTACCGATTTCGCCAGTACCTCCGACTTCAACGTGGTACACCCCGTTCTTGTCTGATATCCAGTTCACTGTCGCGCTCTGCGTGGGATTGACGACGGTTGGAGAAACCGAATTGACCGTCACTATTGGCACTTTGCTGATAGTAGTGTTACGGGCCACGAGACTGACTGCATCGATGAATTGACCAGGAGTCGCCGAATCAACGGTCAGCCTCAAGGTCCAGAACCCGTCGACCACACTCGTGGTGTCCCAAGCAGACAGATCGCTGTTGCGAACTGGCTGCGCACCTGCTGCCAACTGCTGCCAGCTATCTGGTGCAGTACCTGCGCCCAGTTCGAGCATCCAGCCTGAAAAGTCGCTCGCCGTCGCGGTCCCTTTCACGGTGACGGTTCCACTCACCGTTTCATCCTGCGCGGGAGATGTTATCTCGGCAGCATCAGTCGCCAAGAAACTAAGTGCTGCTCCGGCATCTATCCGGCCATAGCCCGAATAAATATCAAAACCGGGGTCACAGATATCAACAGCGGTCGCACGCACTACTTCCCGCACAGCTTCAGGCCCGCAGCCCGGGCTCTTCGCCAGTATGAGCGCCGCCAGGGCACTCACGTAAGGTGCAGCCATCGATGTCCCGTGGTCCACAGCATACTGCGCGTTGGGCCACAGTGACAATATGTCCCAACCCGGTGCGGCTACATCGACGCAGTTGCCATAGTTTGAGAACACAGTTCGTTCATCGTTCGGGCCAGATGCCGCCACAGCTATTGACTCCGGCCACGCCGCAGGAAACCAACTATCCGCACTGCCGTTGTCATTACCGGTAGCGGCAACAATAACGCAATCTTTGCTGTCGTGCGCGTATTTCACCGCATCGTGTAGCGCCTGCGATTCGGCTATCTTCCAGGAGCAATTTATCACGTGCGCGCCGTTATCTGCCGCGTAGTAGACCGCCTCAGTCAAACCACTGCCGGTGTAGCCCCCGGAGTCCGTCCAGCCTTTCAAAGCCATCACTTTCGCACGAAACGCGAGTCCGACTATGCCGACACTGTTATTACCAATCGCCGCGACTATCCCGCTGAGATGAGTGCCGTGGCCGAAACCGTCCATCGGGTCGTTGTCGTTGTTCGCGAAGTCCCATCCGAAAATATCATCTTCATAACCGTTTCCATCATCATCCTGCCCGTTGCCTGGAATTTCCCCCGAATTGCGCCACAAGTTGCCGGCGATGTCGGGATGCTCCAGGTCGCAACCTGTATCAATAACTGCGACCACGATGCCTTCGCCCTTGGTCGTGTCCCACGCCTTGGACGCATGGATCTTGTGCAATCCCCACAAGTCCATGTAGCTCTGTCCCCAGCTCCCGCTGCTTGAGTAACATGGGTCGTTGGGTGTGTACGCGGGATAGGCAATGTAATTAGGCTCAGCGTACTTGACGAAAGGCTCAGGAAGCAGTATCTCGAGTGCATTGGCAACGGTGATTGTCCCGACAACGTGCAGCTCATAGAGTGCACCCTGAACGGCATCCACCCTTGTACGCAGGCGCTTCACCTGGACCGGATTCACCTTCCCGATAACTGCATTTATCTGTTTCTTGGTTGCATTTGGCAGGAATCGTACCAGCATCTGACGTGGCACATACTCTCTCTCAACAAGTTCATTAACTCTCTTTTTGAGTGCCAACTTCACATCTTCTGCATTCTCGCTTCCTGTTACCCTCTTGCCATTTCTCTCTACAGGTTCCGCTTTGTGGTGTGCCTTGTCCCTTGTCCTTGCCTCCCATCCTTCATTTGACGGGGTTCGTGGAGTCATCCACGCCTTTTTGCCAGGAGCATCAGGGTTAGTCCGCGCACCTGGCTGTTTGACATGTCTGGGAACGGGTCCGGCGGTACGACTCCATCCTGGAACGCGTGAGTATGTCCTGCTGACCCACGCGACTGCGATTGACATGCACACCCCACACAACAGCAAGAGCAGGATAACTGGAAGGAGTCGCCTTGTTCCTCTCATTTCCACATCCTCATACCTCCTGCTCTGGCAACATCATGTAATGATGCTCAACATGGGGTGACAGACCTTCCCATATCTGCCAGTTGCGAAAGGCATGCCAACCAAGCAGGGAAAAGGAGCGTCAAACGCTTCTCATTGTGGCATAAGCAGTTACAGCCACGTGAGTAGATGGCTATTTCCCCGGAAGGCAGAAGCTCTCTGTTCAGTTTCCGGAACACTATGTCCGGTTTCTGGAACACAGCCGCGGTCGGCGTGCTTCGCGCGAGAAAGTAGAAAGTAGAGCTGCGGCCTCCTTTTCCTACTATCTCCTTTCCACTTTCTACTATCTCGGCCGGAGGCCGCATGAGCCATTGAGAAACCAATAGTACGGAATTCCGACCCCGTTCGGAAATCGAACGGTAGGAACCAACAGTACACAGAGAAGCGAGTTCGCCCCCTGTTCTCGTAACTCCTTTGCTATTAAGAAGAAAGAACAGACACAAGCCTTATTCTCCCCTTTGGCACAAACTTTGCGCATTCTGGAAATCATAGGGGCCTTTCATCATGGAAAAAGCAAGTGGCAACGCCAAGAGTGGGAAAATGGTAGCTGGAATGAATCGCATTCGCACGGCATGGGTTCTCCTGTTTTGCCTGTTGGCCTTTGGGTCAGTCGCATTTGCCGAAGAGCACTCGGTAGAATTGGAGTGGTGCGTTCAGGATGGAGACTACTATATCTATAGATGCCTGAACGGTGATTCATATCTCAGGATAGAAGGCTGCCACTGCATGAACTCGCCAGGGAATCCAGCACTTCCTGTCAAGATATACAGGATGGTCCTGCCGCCAGACGCCGATCTGAGGTCAGTGGAGGTATCCCTGGTTGAGGCGGGTGGCAGCGTGCTCGACGGGAACTACTCCATTGCTCCTGCCAATCCGTACTATATGGGTGAAGTCGGTCCGTGCTGGGGAGAGAATGAGAACAGGGTCGTGGACGGTAAGAACAGGGCAGTCTATGATGGCGACAAGGTGTTCCCGTCTGCTGCGGTCAAGGTGCACGATACGGGGCAAATGCGGAAGTGGAAGTTCGTGCGGATACATTTCACTCCTGCGCGATACAAGCCCAAGAGCGGCAAGCTTGAACTGATCAAGACTGCAAGACTAAGAATCACATATGATAGAGGTAGTCAACATGCGGTTTCAGCAGCATTGCTCAATGACTCCGCGTTCGACGAGATAGCGAAGCGAACCTTCGACAACTTCGAGACAGCAAAGCAGTGGTATGTCAAGCCTGTTGCTCCGTGTTCGTATGCCGGCGAGAGAGGTTATGCAATCCTGACGACTCCCGGTGTTGCCGACAGCGGGTGCCTGAACGACTTCATAGTCCACAAGGAGAATCAAGGTTTCACAGTACATGTTGTGACAAGTAGTCACAAGAGCTGGCTGACCAGCAATTATGCCTCAAAGCACATTGTGTACGCCCTAATCCTTGCGCACCCATCTACGTTGAGTCCTGGCGGCAGCGATCTGGAATATACAGATTTGACGGGTGACAAGGCTCCTGAGGTGTTCACCGGCAGGTTCGAAGAAGACGACCAGAACCAGCACCGGACCGATGAAGATTACATGACAGTGCCTGTTGGCATAGATGCGATTACGCAGTATTTGCAGAGGGTTGTTGAGTATGAGACAGCAACGACCGGTGTTGACTACCGCAAGAAGGCTCTGTTCTCCAACGACTTTACACCTGACTTCGCCGATCTGGTGATAGCGGGTTTCACCAGAGCTGGTGGTTTTGAAGTTGCCTCCGGCGGCGGGTATGCTATCAGTAACGAGTGGAAGAAGGAGCCATTCGGCATTATCCAGCAGCGTTCACACGGGCTGACGCACAAGATAAAGTACCATTTTGACAAGAAAGACTGCTCTGAGATTCCCTGGACCGACAAGCCTGCCGTTGTCCACATAATCGCTTGTCACTGTGGGGAATACACTGCTCACAGCGCCGGTTCAATGAACTCGATCTCTCTGTGTATGCTCAAGACCTGCGCGGTGGCAGTGATGGCGAACAATGCCGCCGCGACCGGCTGGCCCAGGTGGGACGCCCCGGAGAAAGGGTATGTTGAGAATCTGGGCTGGTTCTTCCACAAGGAACTTGCGCTGCACGGCGCTGCTGTTGGCGAAGCACACTGCCTGAGTAAGTTCTACGCAACCGATTTCCCCCAGCCTGACTACAATACCTTTAACCTGAAAGGCGACCCGTCTATAAGGGTGCAGGTTGGCAACGAGTTGCAGATTATTGCCAGGCGTCCGCTGGAATATGCGAGGACTGGCCGGACGTATAAGGAGATGCTGGGTGCAATCGGTGGGGAAAAGCCCTACACCTGGACGCTTGAGGGAGGTAAACTCCCGCCCGGGATACAGCTTCTCGAAGACGGGACACTGACAGGGACGCCGTCAACTGTCGGCGGCTATCCTTTCAGGGTGAAAGTCACCGATGCGACCGGCCTGGCGGTGGATGTGGCGTGGCTCCAGATAGACTGCGGAAACAGCGGCATACTTGACAACCCGCCGCTGCCTGATGCGATTGCCGGGGAGTACTACGCCTACGTTCTCACAGTTCAGCAGGGCAGCAGCACAAACGCATACACCTGGTCGTGGTCAGGCACAATCCCCCCTGGATTGCAACTTACAGAGACAGCAGGTGTGATCTACGGAACGCCCACAACGCCTGGAACATACACATTCACTGTGCACGTAAAAAGCGCCAGCAAAGAGTTAACTCTGACAGTTGTTGACCCGGTCGAGCTGCGGATAGTGACCGAGTGCCTCTACAATGCGGCAGTTGACAAGCCTTATTCTCAGACCCTCAAGGTTGCGGGGGGAACGAGAAGCTATACCTGGTCTATTGTCGCTGGTGACTTACCGCCGGGACTGGCGTTGGATGGCAATTCCGGCATCATCTCAGGCACACCGACGCAGACAGGTAGATATGTGTTTACGGCAGAAGTGAATGACAGCTCGTCAACAGCGAAGGAAGAACTCTACATAGAGGTGGTTAACACAGGAGCACCGTCACTTCTTAGGATTACCACTCCTTCTCTACCAGGCGGTGTTGTAGGGGAAGCGTACAGTGCAGTACTAACAGCGCAGGGCGGGCAGCCGCCGTACACATGGACCCTGGAAAGCGGGATTCTGCCCGATGGTTTGGCACTTTCAAGTAGCGGCATTGTCTCCGGCACACCGACTGCAGATGGAACTTCTGATTTCACGGTCCAAGTAACAGACAGCGCTTCTGGAACTGATACAAAGGGTTTGTCAATAAGCGTTAGTAGCGACCCTGCGCCGCCTGTCGAGATAGTAACCGACTCCTTGCCCGATGGTGCGGTAGGAGTGGCCTACAGCGCAACTTTGGCTACCTCAGGAGGTGTGCCGCCGTATGACTGGGTTGTTGTCGGCGGCACACTTCCCCCCGGTATCTACTTGTCCCACGCTGGTGTCTTCTCAGGCACTCCGACAACCGAAGGAGCATTCACGTTCGCAGTCCAGGTTGCTGCAGGTGGTGACACCGATACGAAGGAATTCACCATAGACATACTGCCAGTTGGCTCGCTGGTAATAACGACAAGCTCACTGCCTGTAGCAGAAGTCAACGGGAGCTACTCCGCAAATGCAGCAGCTGCTGGCGGGTGTCCTCCGTATGCCTGGAGCATTGGCAGCGGCTCGCTGCCACCCGGGCTCGACATAGATGGCGCGACTGGAAGCATTTCCGGTACGGCCAGTACGGTGGGGACATACATCTTCACCGTGCGAGTGGATGACAGCAACC
>DAOVDS010000416.1 GCA_030669415.1 bacterium | reverse complement strand
AATCGCGTACCGACTCTGCGACTTTCGGGCCCACTTCATGTATTGCCTCGAGCTCTTCCTTCGAGGCCGCCATGAGGGAGTCAATCGAGCCGAAGTTCTCGGCAAGCACGTGCGCGACATGCTCGCCTACGTGCCGGATGCCCAGCGCGTTCAGGATGCGCCAGAGCGGCCGGGTTTTCGATTCATCAATTGCTTTCAGCAGATTGTCAACCGACTTCTTACCGAAACCTTCGAGCTTTTCGAGTTCTTCCCGTTTCTTGTCAAGCAGGTAGATATCGGCCGGGTCTTTGACAAACCCCTTCTCGACAAACAGGCCCACGTTCTTCTCGCCGAAGCCCTCGATATCCATGCAGCCCCGCGATGCGAAGTACTGGATGCGGCCTTGTACCTGGGCCGGGCAGGCCATGTTGGTGCATCGCGCGACAACTTCGCCTTCCGGCCTGACGACTTCCGAGCCGCAGACCGGGCATTTCTTCGGGAAGACAATCTCCCGCTCCCCGCCTGTGCGGGCATCGGTCAGGACTCTCACCACGTCGGGAATGACATCCCCTGCCCTCTCGACAATCACCGTATCGCCGTACATAACGCCCAGGCGCTTTATTTCATCCTCGTTGTGAAGCGATGCGCGCCTGACAGTCACGCCGCCAAGCTGCACAGGTTCGAGGATGGCGACCGGCGTCACCGCGCCCGTGCGGCCCACGCTCCACTCGATTTCCGCAAGCGCTGTCCGTGCCTGGCGCGCCGGGAACTTGTAGGCGACGGCCCAGCGCGGGCTTCGCGAGCGGATGCCCAGCTTCTCGCGCAGCGCGAAGTCGTCAATCTTGACCACGACGCCGTCAATCTCGAAAGGCAAATCTTCGCGTCTGTCGAGGTAGTCCTGGTAGGCTTTTTCAACTTCTTCGAGGTTCGCACACCTGTGGTGCTCGACTACCGGGAGACCGAGTTTCGCAATGAAGCCGAGAAACTCCACCTCACCGCCGTGCGCCACCCTGCGGACACTGCCGCGGTCGTAGAGGAAGATGGAGAGCTTTCGCCTGGCAGTGACTTTCGAGTCAAGCTGGCGCAGGCTGCCTGCCGCGGCGTTTCGCGGGTTGGCGAAGGTGGCCTGGCCGTCTTCTTCCCGGCGGCGGTTGAGTGCCTGGAAGTCGGCCTTTTTCATGTAGACTTCACCGCGCACCTCGAGGAGCTCGGGCGCGCCCTTGAGACGGCCGGGTATTTCCTTCAGCATGCGCAGGTTGGCGGTCACGTTCTCGCCGGTTGTGCCATCGCCGCGGGTCGAGCCCTGGGCGAACCGCCCGGCCTCGTACACAAGCTCCACCGCCAGCCCGTCAAGCTTGGGCTCTACGATGAAGGCTGCGCTTTCGGCCTCAAGTCCCTTGAGCGTGCGCTCGTACCACGCCTTCATTTCGGAGGAGTCTGCTACATTCTCAAGGCTGAGCATGGGAACGCTGTGAGTTACCGGGGCGAACGTCTCCTCTTCTTCACCGACCCGGGCGGGAGCGCCAACCGTCTGCGTCGGCGAGTCAGGCGTAACGAGCGAAGGGTACTCGCTCTCAAGCTGCTGGAGCCGGCGCATAAGGGCGTCGTACTCGGCATCGGTAATCTCGGGCGCATCCTTGTTGTAGTAGAGGTCGTTGTGGTGCCTGATTTCGGCGCGCAGCTTCTCGACTTCGCTTATCATCTCTTGCGGAACTTCCGACACCATCTCACCTCCCGTACAGCCTGTGAGCACAATTACGGTGCTCAACAGGACTGATAGAACTAAAAGATAACACTGCCGAAGCGCTGATTCAACACTGAAACGCCTTTTACCGATTGCTCTACCCGCCGCAGAGGATGGGCTTGCGCAAGCTCTGTGACGACATCGAGTTAATGCAGATTCCGGCATTTTACAAACACCTGTTGTGTGAAATCCAAATTTCAAAGCCCAAATGCTAAATCAAATCCAAATGACAAATTAAATTTCACCACAGAGGCACGGAGGACACAGAGAAGAGAGAGAGAGAGAAGAACAAGAGTCTGATTGACACTTTAACAAGGACTTCCCTCTGCGTTTTCTACATTCACTGCGTCTCTACGGTCATCCTGTGCTTCCTTCAACATTGAACTTTCAACCTCCGGTTACATTATACAACGCGATTTAATAAATGTAAAGAGAAATCTGGACCAATCCTGACGGGTGTGAAGAGTTCTTGAGGGGCGCCACGGGCTCGGGTCCAATCCGGCATGGAATTCAGGGCATGGTTCACATGACGAAGCGCGAAGGTAACACAAATAGTATGTCATTGCGAGCGGCGGTCCCACAGGGACTCTCATAAAAGTGGCTTCGCCACCGCCGCGTGGCAATCTCATCCGGATGGGATTGCTTCGTCGCTTCGTTCCTCGCAATGACAAAAAAGCGTTACCCGCATTTGAACCATGCCCAATTCGGAAATCTACCTGCCCTTGTTCTT
>DAOVDS010000396.1 GCA_030669415.1 bacterium | reverse complement strand
AAGAAACGCCGGCAAGTGATGTGACGGAAGCGGCCATGGTGGCCGCATAAGCGTGTAACTCGCTTCAGGCTACGCCTTCCGCTCGTTACACGCTTTGGAGATGTGGAGATGCGAAACTACAGAACCTTTTGGACTTGACTTGCCATCAAGGTAGTCATCCTTGAGCACTTTCAATTTCTCGCAGAGTATCTCTGCTCCTTCTCGTGCAAATCTGGCCGCTTTGATGCCGGCATCCTGTCTAGGTGAAGCGCCTTTCAACCCATCGGCTTTCTTCAGGTATTCCTCGGCAGCACTGAATAGGGCGAAGGACAGAAAGAGCGCCTTGCTGTCGCTCAGTCTTGACACTTTCTCGTCGAATTTGAAGCTCAGGTGAATATCTCGAAGTGGGCAGGCTTTGTCTGCCCGGGCAACGGCCGGAAGGCGGGCAAACCAGCGAAGCAGCGTTTCCTCGCCGAACTGCCCGTCGCAAGTCACCATTTCAAACAGGTCAGCCCACGTCTTTATGTTGGCGCAGTAGAGATACTTGTTGAGAGTTGCCTTATTCTCTCTGACCTTCAGGATTGCCGCAATGCTTTCACCAAGGCTGCGTTTGCACGGACCGCCACCCCACCTGCCGTTCCCGACTCGTACAAGACACCAGATACCCTCATCTCCGACTTTCCAGGTAGGTTTCCGGTCTTCAATCCACTCGGGAGTTGGTGCGGCAGAAGGACACTCTATCCTTAGCTCTTCTCCCTCCTTCGCCGTTCCCTTCATGACCTCTTCCACTTTCAAGTAGCCAGTCGCCTTGGCGTTATCCACAGTTCCGTGGATGTAATACCTTTCCGAGAGGGGTTTCTGTAATTCATCATACGCGGGGTCCTCGACTCGCACAATCCTGCCAGTTACAATCACTTCTGCCCTGTCTACCCCTCTGTAAAGAGGTTCGTAAAACTCCTTGGCAAGCGCGGTTGAGGGAGCAAAAAACTCTATTAGCACCACGGCAATAACGGATATACATATAGCAAATTTCACTCTCATCGCACCCTCCTGATGAAATATACACCCAGGTATGCGCAAAATTGCTCAGAATTGCGATAAAGTTTTTTCTTGCGAAATCTCGTAGCTGGTGTATAATTACGGATGGCCGTTGGGCCGCAGGCAGAGCGCTACCTGCTGTTCTAAGAGAGAGCAAGAAGCTGCGCTACCAGTGCCGCGAGGCTACCTTGTGACAGGCCACCACGGCGGCACGCAATAGGAGACTTTTTCAGTTGGAACCCATTTCATTATGGGTGCTCGGCGCTGCCGGGCTCTTCTTTTCCGCCTTTTTCTCTGTCGCTACCGGTGCACTCCAGTCGTACTCCAAGGTCAAGCTTGAGTCGCTTTTCCGCTCGCATGCTGCCAGAGACCGCGTGAAAGCCTACATTGAGCGCTCTGACCGCACCCTGCTCTCGGCCAGGGTTCTCAAGACCCTGAGCAACATCGTCCTGGTGGTTGCAATTACCTTCCTCGTCCAGGACAGCGTCAAGGAGTTCTCGACCCGGGTTATCCTCAGCCTGGTCTTCGGTCTTCTGGCTCTGGTGTTTGTCGCGGAAGTTGTGCCCAGGGCAATCGCACGCCGCAAGGCCGAGAAGGTTCTCAAGCTGCTTTTCCCCCTGTTTGACACTATCGCCCGCTTTATTCGCCCGTTCACGGCGGTGCTTAACTTCATCCTGAGAATCGCCTTTCGCATTGCCGGCATCCGAGAGAAGGAAAACGGCGAAGAGGAAATCGAGAAGGAGATTCTCGAAGCTGTAAGTGAAGGCGAGCGCGAAGGTTACATCAAGCGCGAAGACCGCTCCATGATCGCCTCAATCCTCGATTTCCGCGATGAGGAAGTCTCGGCCGTAATGACGCCGCGGACCGACATGGTTTCGATACCTTCCGCCTCCACGCTTGCCGACGCCATCGACGTCGCAAGGGAGAAGGGCCACTCGCGCATCCCCGTGCACAAGGGCAACCGCGACAGGATTGTCGGAGTCATCTACGTCAAGGACATCCTCTTCACCATGGCCGACGGCGACGCGCGCAAGAAACCCGTGACCGAAATCATGCGCAAGCCCTTCTTCGTCCCGGAGACCAAGCGTATCACCAGCCTGCTGCGGCAGTTCCAGAACGGCCTTCAGCACATGGCGATAGTCCTTGACGAGTACGGTGGCACTGCCGGTCTTATCACTGTCGAAGACATTGTCGAGGAAATCGTGGGCGAAATCGCCGATGAGTACGACGTGGGCGACGAAGACTTCTACATGAAGCAGCTTGACGAGAGGTCCATTGTCGCGCAGGGTGTCGTACGCATTGATGACGTCAACGAGGAGCTCCGTATCGAGCTTCCCGAGGACCTGGGCTACGACACGGTCGGCGGCTTCCTTTCACACTCCATGGGCCGCATCCCCGCCAAGGGCGAGGAATACGTCTTCAACGGCACCACCTTTACAGTGCTCGAAGCCAACGAACGGCGCATAAACAAGGTCAAAATCGTCGTCGCCCACGAGCCCGAGGAAGATTAACCCCAAACCCGCCGTCCCCGTTCAAAGAACGCCAGTCTGCCTGAGCCGTTTCTACGACTCCAGCGGGCCGACCGTCTTCTCGACCGCATCGAGGACTTCCCAGTTTCGCATAACGTCGGCGAGGGTGTTAATGTCATTGTAGAGCGGCCTGTCGTCATCGAGGTGCTCGACGTGCTTGCGTATAACCTCGTGTGCGGCCTGAGTGCCCTTGCCGGGCTTTAGTTCCCTGAAGTCGAGCGCCTGCGCGCCGGCCATCATCTCGATTGCCAGCACCGCATAGGCGTGGTCGAGCATCTGGCGCGTCTTTATCGCGGTCGTCATGCCCATGGAGACGAAGTCTTCCTGGTCCGCGGCTGCCGGGAT
>DAOVDS010000083.1 GCA_030669415.1 bacterium | reverse complement strand
TTTATGGCGCGGTTTTCCGCGTCGTAAACGACGCGGCTAAAAGAGATATTCGAGCACCTTGTCGGCTATGATGCCTGCCTGGAGTATGCAGTCGGCAAAAGCGACTCCGCGGTAGGCGTTGCCGGTAAGAAACAGGCCGGGCACTTTCCCAATCGCTTCATCTATCGCCGTTAGGCGCCCTGCGTGTCCGATTGTGTATTGCGGAATCGCCTTTGAATGGTGTTCTGCCTGCATAAACTCCGGCTCGGCTGTAATACCCATTGTCAGGCGCAGCTCTTCACGCACAAGCGGCAGAATCTCCTCTTCCGAGAGGGCGCCGATTTCCGGGTTGCGCGCACCGCCGGCCATTATGGTAAGCAGTGCCTTGCCATCCGGTGCGCGGCCGGGGAAGATGCTCGAAGACCACAGGCAGCCGAGGATTTTTCGCTTCTCCCGGCGCGGTATCAGGAACCCGTAACCATCAAGCGGACGGGGCATGCTCTTTTCGTCAAATCCCAGAGCCACGACCCAGAGCGAGTTGTACTCGATTTCTTCAAGAGGCTTGAGGCTTGAGGCGTGAGGCGTGAGAGATGTGAGAAGTTTGGCGGCCTGGTACGCGGGTACTGCCAGCACCACTGCGTCAGCAGACATTTCACTTTCACCACGCCTCCCGGCGTGGTGTTTTTCTCCACTCCGGTACAGCAAGGAATAATTTTTATTTCCCTCTGCGTTCTCCGTGCTCTCCGTGGTTAATTTCAACCGGGTCACTTCGCAGCCGGGGATAATCGAGCCGCGGAAGTGCTCGGCGAGCGCATCAACAAGCTGGCCCATGCCCAGGCGCAGCGATGTGAGGTGTCCGCGTGGCGCCGTCGCACCGGCGACTGTTTTGCCTTCCTCGACCGCTTTTTTCTTTTCCACCCTGCGTTTCTTTCGCAGTGCGAAAAGGGCCCGCACCAGGCTGCCGTAGGTCTGCTCCATCTCGTGGATACGGGGGAAGCTGCTGGCAAGCGAGAGCTTGTCCGGGTTGCCGGCGAAGACGCCTGCGACAAACGGGTCGAGCAGCATCTCGAGCGCCTCGCGGCCCAGCCGGCGTGTGGCGAACTCCGTGACGCTTTCATCCGCATCAGGCGCTGCCCGTTTCCTGAGAGGCTCCAGCATGATGCGCAGCCTGCCGCGAATTGACAGCAAGCCGGAGAGGAAGAAGCGCGGTGGGGAATCCGGCAGGACCCAGAGCTTCCCTCTCGAAAAGAGGTAGCGCCTGTTCACCACGTTGCTTGCGGGGACAAGCTCGTCTTCCAAGCCAACTTCCTTACAGAACTCCGTCGCGTGCACCTTGCTGTCGAGATAGCCGTTGGGTCCCCACTCGCAGACATAGCCGTCAACAACCTCGGTATGCATCTTGCCGCCGCAGCGGGGCTGAGCTTCGAGGATTTGAATCTCGACCTCAAGCCCGGCGGCTCTCGCCTTCTCGCGTATCTCGAACGCGGTCGCGAGACCGGAAATGCCGGCGCCGATGATGACGACCTTCTTCATTGCAACGCCTCTTCACCATTGACCCCCGGGCTGAAGCCCGGGGCTTCAGAAGCCCCGCAGTTCACTGCGGGGGTCTGTGGTGATAGCCAAGCACAATATCGGCCAGTGCCCCGATAAACGCGGGAGAGTCGTTCAGGCTCTCCGTCCGGCGCAGAACCACGCCGAGCCTGTCCGCCTCGGCCTTGAGCTTTATGTCAATGTCATACAGCGTTTCTATATTGTCGCATGTGAATGAAAGCGGCACAACCACGACTGACCTGCATCCACTGCTGGCGAGCTTCTCAAGTGTCTGCACCGTCGAAGGCCCAAGCCATCCCTCGCGTCCGCTCTGGTAGGCAAACTCATAGTTCTCAACCCCTGCGGACTGCGCTACAAGCCCGGCAGTTGTCTTCACTTGAGAGTTGTAGAGGGCATCCCTGTTGTGCAGTTTCGCTGGAAGTGAGTGCGCACTGAAAACCACCGTGACCACTTGACCATCCTCGCCTGCTGCCTGGAGCGCTGCACGCAGCTTCCCCGACAGCGCCTCGATGTAGGCCGGGTGGCTTTCGTAGGATGTTACGCGGTCGCCTGCAGCAAGCGGCGCGACTTTCCCGATGACTTCTGCGAACCGGGCGAATGCGGAGCCTGTTGTGGTAATCGAATAATGGGGGTAGAGCGGGACAACCACGAAATCCTGGGCACCGCCGGAGATTGCCCCGAGAACGGCATCCCTGATTTCCGGCGCACCGTAGCGCATGCCTGCGTACACCTTCATCGGCTTACCCCTGCGCGCCAGCTCTTCCTGCAGAGATGATGCCTGCCTGAGCGTGATTTCGACAAGGGGAGAATGCCCTCCAATAAGCCTGTACTTCTCAACCGAGACCTTTGCGGCAGTGCGCGAAAAGAACCATGCGGCAACATGCCTGAGAAAAGCCGGTTTTATCGGGATGACATTTCCATCGCTGAATATCCTCTTGAGAAAGGGCCTGACCTCATCGAGCGACCGGGGCCCGCCGAAGTTCAGGAGGATAACGGCCGTCCTGCCCGGGTCGAGGCTACGGGGAGAAGTTTCTGACTGTTTCGACAAGGAGCTTCACCTTTGCAAACTCGGTCTGGGGCAGGATGCCGTGCCCGAGGTTGAAGATGTACCCGGGTGCACTACCCGCCGACTCAATCGTCTCCTGAACCTTGGACACTATAACCTTCTCGGGTCCCAGCAAAACCGTCGGGTCGAGATTGCCCTGAATGGCGACTGCGCTTCCGAGGCGCTTTCTCGCTTCGGCCAAACCTACGCGCCAGTCAACGCCGACGACATCGGCGCCGCACTCACCGAGCGCTTCGAGAATCCCACCCGCACCGTTAACGTAAACAATAACCGGCACATCTCTTCGTTTGAGCTGCCGCGTGATTTTGGCAAGCCAGGGCAGCTCGAACGCGCCGAAGTCGGCTGGCGAGAGCGCGCCTGCCCATGTATCGAATATCATCACAGCCTGCGCGCCGGCGTCAACCTGAAGCTCGAGGAAGCGGGTGCACAGGTCTGCGAGCGTGTCAAAGAGCTTCCAGGCGAACGCGGGGTTTTCGTAAATCATTGTCTTGGTCTTCTCGAAATGCCTCGAGGGACCGCCCTCGACGAGATAGGAGGCAAGGGTGAACGGCGCGCCTGCAAAGCTGATAAGCGGGACGCTAAGCTCCCCGCGCAGAGTTTCTATTGTCTCTGCCACGAATGCGGCACTTTCGGCAAGGTCTGCGGATGCAATCTTCTCAACGTCCTTTTCGCCGCGGACCGGGTCCTCCACAAGCGGCCCGCCCTCGACGTACTTCACCTTGAAGCCGGCGCAGGAAGCGGGGGTGAGCAGGTCGCTAAAGAGTATCGCCGCATCGACGCCCAGCTTGTCCACGGGCAGCATGGTTACTTTCGCCGCAAGCTCCGGGGTTGAGCTGAGCTTCTCGAACGAGTGCTTCTTTCGCAGCTTGCGGTACTCGCTCATGTAGCGGCCCGCCTGGCGCATGAGCCAGACGGGGACACGGTCCACCGCCTCTCGCCTGCAGGCGCGAAGGAAGCGGTCATTGAAGCCTTCCGCAGTTGATTCTTGCGCACTCATTCTGAACTCCCCTCCAAAACACCATCCCCTATTGCCGGTGTATGGCTGCAAACCGGGTCCTTCTCGAGGTAGCTCCCCTTGACGAAGTAGGCGCGGGCGCGGCAGCCGCCGCATACCGCCCTGTACTCGCACCTGCCGCACTCGCCGTGGCTGGCGACATCCCGCAGCTCGAGAAGGAGCGGGGATTTCTCCCAGATTTCCCTGACAGGCGTGGTGAGCACGTTGCCGGCAGTAAGCGGCAGGTAGCTGCAGGGCTGGAGCTGGCCGCGCCTGTCAATCAGGGCGATGCTCTGCCCGCAGAGGCAGCCCTTGCTGCGGCCGGTCGCGAACTTGAGACTGCGCCGCTCGAAACCCCCGTCAGCCTTCGCGTGCTGCGCGACTACCCGGAAGTACTGCGGCGCGCAGGTCGGCCGCACCAGTATGGGCGGCCCGGCACGCTCCATGCGATAGTGCCACTCGAGGATTCTCTCGTAGTCTTCGCCGCCGATAAGCTCGTCCTGGATTTCTTTCCCGCGCCCGGTCGGCACGACTATGAACATGTACCATGCCCTCGCACCGAGTGAGACTGCAAGCTGCATGGTAGCTTCAACATGCTCCATGTTGCGCCTGGTGAAGGAGGAGTTGACGAGGAACTCCACGCCCTTCTCCTTCAGTGTCCGGGCCGCGTTTAGTGCCCCGTCGAACGCGCCACGCACGCGGCGGAAGTCGTCATGCACCTCGCGGGTCGGGCCGTCAAGGCTCAGAGACACCATCTTTATCCCGGATGCCTTGATTTCATTCACAATCTCAGGCGTGACCAGAACACCGTTTGTCGCAAGACACATGCGAAGGCCCAGGCCCGTGCCCTGGCGCGCAATATCGAAGACATCCTCGCGAAGAAGCGGCTCGCCGCCCGATAGGACGACGACGGGCGAGCTGAGCTTAGCCAGCTCTTCAAGCAGCCGGTACACTTCGGCGGTGGTCATTTCAGCGGGAGAGTCCGAATCTTCCTGCGCCGCAGACGCCCGGGAGCGGCAGTGAATGCAGTTCAGGTTGCATCTGCCGGTAAGCTCGATTGCGACCCATTTGAGAGCGTGCTTTTCCTCGTCCATTGCTCGGGTAAGGATAACACGCTCAGGCCAAAAGATAAAGAAAAACAAACCGGGACGCCTCGTTTGAGGCGCCCCGGTTTTCATAACCTCCTTTGTTGGGCTCGAGCCCTTAGAAGTTCACACCGAGGATGACGAATGCACGATGCTCAGAACCGGCAATCTTGGGGAAGACGCGAACGCCGCCCACCTTTGCCTTACGGCCTTCATTCTGGGTCTGTTCCCAGAATATCTTCATCTTGCAGTGCTTGTTGAAGAAGAAGATAACGCCAAGACCGTACTGCCTCAGTTGCCTGTAACGGATGGTATGCGCAGCCCTCGAATCGTCACCGTAGCCATAAGCCGGCACGTCGAGTACATCAACCTGAGCAATCAGCTTGACCTTTTCCGGCTTAAGGTCGTAGCCAACCTGCAGATACCAGCCGTCCGTGTCCATGCGATTGTTGTGGGCCGTGGGAGTAATGTCATGCTTCCCATGGTCCGCAGGACTGTCGTCACCGACAATGTACTCGGTCTGGACAATCAGGCCGGACATCTTGAGCTGCCCGCAGAAGCCAAACCTGTCACGGTTGACAATGCGGTTGTCCGCCGTGTTGAAGCGCGAGCCATCCTCGAACGAGAGGCCAACAAGCACGCCCTTGACCGCCTCGACCCTGACTGTGGCGAAAGTCGTCCACGCGGGGTCGGAGTTGGCCGGGACGGCGTTGGCACCCTCACCGGTGAAGAGGCCAAGGCCATAGGAGATGCTCGGCTGGAAGTCGTCTTTCTTCGCACCGAACCCCACCTTGCCGTGCACCATCATGCCCTGGTCACGCAGGTTGTCCCAACTGGCAAAAAGCGGGTCAAGGGCACTATACGGGGCCGCAATCTTGGGGTCGCCAAACAAGTATGAAACCACCTGCGAATAGTCGCAGAGCAGCTTGTAGGGCGAGTCCCACCTCTGCAGGCCAAACGGCGGTATGAACTGGCCAACCTTCAACTGCAGCTTGTCCTTGTACTTCGTGCAGTTGAAATTGGCCCAGAAGTCAAGCAGCGTCAGATTCGCGTCAGTCTCATACTGGCAGCCGAAACTGAGCCACTTGTACGTGACCTTCGGCAGGAAGCGAAACCTTATGGTCTCGAACTGCTCATTCCCGCCGACAGGGCGGCCGTCTGCCACGCTGTAGGTTCCATTACTGTACAGGAACCTCATCTGACCCCAGCACGGCATCACGAACTCCGCCTTCTCCTCTTCCTGAAAAGTTGAACCAAACAACTTATTCAGGTCCAAGGAGTATTTCAGCCCTTCGGTCTCCCCATCATCAGCGTAGCACAGTGAAGCTGCAAACGCGATAACGGCAAAGCCGACGAGCCCGACAAAAAATCGCCTCATACACTCCCTCCTTTTTTCCAAACTCAGAGAAGCCCAAATAATGCGGACTTCTCCTCTCTATCTCAAGCAAAAAACCCGCAACACCTCAGAATCCAGTTGCCTTCAACCCGCGTGTCACAAGTCCTCTGCGTGACTCCTCCTGCCAATCCATAGTACCGGACAGTCCAAGAGACAGTGTCCTCAAAAGCTCTTATCGTTCTATCTCCCTGCTCTCTTTAGCGCCTTTTGCGCCAAATCCACTGTTTTCGCTATATCCGAATCACTGTGCGCAAGCGACACAAACGCCGCCTCGAACTGCGAAGGCGCCAGCAAAACGCCATTCCGGCGCATGGCATTATGGTACCTGGCGAACATCGCGGTGTCAGATTTTTTCGCATCGTCGTAGTTGCGCACAGGCCCGTTGTCAAGAAAAGCGCAGAGCATCGACCCCACCCTGTTGACGCTCGCCTTCACCCCGGCGTTCGCCGTGGCAGCCTTCAGGCCCTCTTCGAGAGATGCGCCCAGCTTCTCGAGCTTCGCGTAGGTGCCTCGCCTCCTCAGCGCCTTGAGCGCCGCGATTCCGGCAGCCACCGCAAGCGGGTTGCCCGAAAGTGTGCCCGCCTGGTACACCGGCCCCTCCGGTGCGAGGTGGTCCATTATCTCGCGCCGCCCGCCGAATGCGCCCACAGGCAGCCCGCCCCCGATTATCTTGCCCAGCACCGTCAAATCCGCCTCGACCCCGTAACGCTCCTGCGCACCGCCCCACGCTACCCGGAAACCCGTTATCACTTCATCAAATATCAGCAGGATTTTTTCCTTCGCCGTCAGCTCGCGAAGGCCTGAAAGAAAACCCTCCACCGGCCCCACTACTCCCATGTTACCGGCGACAGGCTCCACTATTATGCAGGCTATCTTGCTCTTTCGGCCTTTCCTGTTCGCCCGCAGAAGCGCCCTTACGGAATCCAGGTCGTTGTAGCGCGCGGTAAGGGTGTGCGCGACCGTTTCCTTCGGCACGCCGGCGCTGCCCGGTATCCCGAACGTCGCAACGCCCGACCCCGCCGCCACAAGCAGGCTGTCCGCGTGCCCGTGGTAGCACCCGTCGAACTTCAGAATCTTGTCCCGGCCCGTGAAGGCGCGCGCAAGCCGTATCACGCTCATCGCCGCCTCGGTGCCGGAGTTTACAAGCCGCACCTTCTCAATCGAAGGAAACGCACCCGTTATCAGCCGGGCAAGCTCGTTCTCCGCCGCCGTCGGCAGCCCGTAACTCGTCCCCCGCCTAACAGCTCTCTCAAGGGCCTTTACCACCACATCAGGCGCATGGCCGAGAATCAGCGGTCCCCAAGACATGATGTAATCAATGTAGGTGTTGCCGTCGCAGTCCCAGAGCTTCGAGCCCTTCGCCCGCTTCACCATTACAGGCATGGCGCCCACTGAACGGAATGCCCGCACCGGGCTGTTGACCCCGCCCGGAATTACCTCGCGGCACTGGCGCCATATCTTCCTTGACTCGGAATCTGCCCGCCTCCCAACAGGCATTTCCCCTCCGCCTCAAAATCAAGGTGTGGTGGTCAGATTGGCCTCTCCCAACAACATATTGTGACATATAATATCCGAAACTACCATCGTTGCAAGTGTTTTGGCAGGAATAATTGCGAAAAATTTCGCATTTGTTTACGAAGCCCCGGACCTCAGTCCGGGGGTGTTTGGTCACTGGCCCAGGTACGGCGGATAATTCGCCCTGTTCCAGTCAGGATTAGTGCCTTCGACGCCCTTCCACTTTATCGTGCCGTCGGCGCTTATGTGAAATGCCTTATCGCCCGTAGTGCCCCACTTCGTCGGCCACGCCACCGCACACCACGAAGAACCGTCTTTGGCGCAGTCCAGCCTGAAATAGTACCCAGACTTCTCGATAGAAGCATTCTTAGTCATTCCCGCCAGGATTTCGTCTATCAGGTTCTGACCGTCTGGTCCCAATTGGGCCGGGGTTCCGTACACACCCCACTTCGCGGCATACACCTCCTGCGCGCTTGTCAGCATCCGCAGCGTCGCTACTGCCGCGTTCTCGTATGCAGGATGGTAATACCAGATAAACTCAGGAATTATAAAAAACCCCGTGATTATAATTACGGCAGCGGCGAACATTATTTCCCACAATGCCGCACCGCGCCGGGACAGGGCGTGTCTATGATGAGAGTGGTGCTGCAATCCCATGGCTCTCTTCTCCCGCAGCCTCGGCAACTGCAGCACAAGTCGCTTGCCTGTTTATTGCTGCAATCACCGTGCCCAATGGAGTTGCCCTCATGCAGTTCCCGCACCGTGAAGCTGATGCGTCCCCGATTCCCTGTTCCATAACTCCCTGACACTCAGAGCCTTACAGGCACCGCCGCACGCGGACTTTTTCTCGCCCGACCACCGGCCGGGCAGGACTGCAAAACCGCTCGAGCGCCGGGAAGTTACAATTATTGTCACCCGGCTGACAAATTCTGTCACAATCTCTCGCGACCAGCTTATACTAATTCCAATAAGTTCTTGCCTGTTCCCTCTCCCCTGGGGGGAGAGGGTGAGGGGGACTATTCTTATCACCCTCCCCTTAGTCCCCTCCCCTCAAGGGATGGGAAGGAAAAAAGCGGCAGAAACTTTATGGAATTAGTATTACTGCGCGGCGTGAGCGTAAAGGACTGTCTCCTCGAGGTGGATTGTGTAGTGGTCCAGGTAGCATGAATATCCCAGGCCGAGCTCACTAATGAAGCGCGGGATGTGAATGAGGTCGTCCGCCTTGTGATAAACCGAGACCGCAAGTCTGGGCCGGCAGCGCCGGAGAGTCGCTGCAGCACCCTTGAGAACCTCCAACTCGGAGCCCTCGACATCCAGCTTGATGAAATCCACACCCGGGAGCCCTTCCTCCCGCACGAGGTCGTCAATGGTTATCGTCAGGACGCTTGCGCCCTCGTGCGATGTGTCCCCCAGCCTTGCGCCCGGTCCAGTGCCCGAGAAGTCGAACCGCTCGTCAGACTTTGACCAGAGCGCCTTTTCGACCACCGTGATTCTGGAAGCAAGCTCGGGGTTAAGACCCCTGTTTTTCTGAAAAGCCTCCAGGTTGTCCGGCACAAACTCAAAAGCGAGAACCCGTCCCGCCGCCCCAACCGCATGGGCGAAGTAGAGCGAGGAATCCCCCCAGCAGGCGCCGCTGTCTATCACTACCTCGCCCGGCTGCGCGCGAATGGTCACACCGCCGCGCTCGTACGCATACTGCTCAAGCAGGAAGAGAAGAGCCACCCCCATTGGATTGGTGAGCACCCGGATGGGGTAACCCGCCTTCTCCAGCTCGAAGCAGTCCAGCCTTTCCGGCAAGCCGGGAATACGCTCGCTCTCGCCCCGACTTCGCAGTTCCTTCTGGGCGTAGCGAACCTTGCGCCAGTACTCGCCGGTGTTTGTCGGCAGCTTTACCCTGTCCTTGCCCAGAATGCGGTAGGCCAGAAGCTTCACGATGAGGGACCGCGACCACTCGTCTGTAAAAGAGTTGTACGAGTTCTCGAGCGCACCCAGGTCGAGTTCCCGAAGGAGCGAGGACAGGCTCTCGAGCATGCGCTTTTGCCGCCGCCCTTTGACCCGGACAAAACCCGCTCGCGCCGCCAGTCGCGCGACCGCCTCTTTCCACCGCAGCCTCATCCGCCGCCAGGGCGACCTGTACTTCGCGGCCAGGCGGTACAAATCCGTGTTGTTGGTTTGCACCAGGCAGGCGTGCCCGACAACTTCCTCCAGGAGTCTCTCAAAGAATGACAATTCGCCCATGGCGCCGCTCTGTGCAGGTTCTTGCTTGACTGTGTCCCGCTGCAGGACACTCCGCATCATAGCTGATACCCGGGCCGTTGCAAGAGATTTCACTCGAAACCGCACTGCGCCCCAGTACCACGGTTTCAAACTTGACACCCCTGGAGGGACAACCTACAATGCGCACAAAGGAGGAAGATTTGCCCCGGGTCTGCGTAATAATACCGACCTACAACAACCCGGCAATGCTGCTGCAGGCGCTCGAATCTGTCGTCGCTCAAGATTACCGCGATTACGAGCTTGTCATAGTAGATGACGGTTCCGGGCCGCAGACGCGCGCCGCACTCGAGCCCTACATGAACCGCATACGCTACATCCGTCAGGAAAACGCCGGACCCTCCGCCGCGCGCAACCGCGGCATCAGGGAGTCGAGCTCCGAGCTTGTCGCGTTCCTCGACAGCGACGACCTGTGGCTGCCGGAGAAGCTTACAGTGCAGGTGGAATTCATGGATGCGCACCCGGAGTTTGGACTGACTTACCACGCGCTTGAGTACTTCACCGAAGAGGGTGTAGTCAACTTGCCTGCTGGGGATAAACCCGTGGGAGACGTTCTCGCCAGGCTGTTCAAGAGGATTTTCCTGGTACCTACGGCCGTCATGTGCCGGCGCGAATGCTTCGAAAAAGCGGGTTTCTTCCCCGAAGATATGCGCCTCGCGGAGGACTACGACTTCCTGTTGCGCATGGCGGTTCACTACCAGTTCGGCTGCATTGAACAGGTGCTGGGGCGCTACCGCTTCCACGAAAGCAACAAGTCGAAGGAAAGCCCGATTGGCCAGTTTATCGAGAAGATGATTGCCCGGGAGCGTATCTACACGGACCCTGCGGCGGCGGGGAGGATACCTAAGAGATTGTATCACCGCGAGATAGCTTCTGTTACGTTTAAGCTGGCAAAGATGTTCCTGACCAAGGGTGAGGTAGCCAAAGCGCGCGAGATGATAGCCAAGTCAATCCGGCACCGCCCCGTCGAGCCGAGGCGCTGGCTGTTCTGGCTGAAAACCCGGTTCGCCTGAGGCGGCCGAAGGCTGCTCTCCCCTCTCGCGCTCCCCCGTTTCTTGAGCTAAGAAAACTGTGGAGCAGTGAAGCTGCGCTTCCCGCGGCCTAACTCAGCTCCACGGTCTCTCCAGGCTCAACTCTACCTTCCATGATGTCACTGAGGTCGGGACACGGCAGCTCCAATTCCCGGAAGACTTCGGTGAACCGGTGCGCGTAAGTATGTTCTTTCAGCGTCCTCTGATAGCCGGCTTGCGCGATTGCGGCTCGCTCCTCCTCGTGGGACAGGTAGTAGCGGACTTTTTCTATCAGGTCGTCCGTGTCGTCAAAGCACACAATCTGGGCACCGTCCGCGTAGTAGTCTTCGAGGTTGTCGGCATGCCCTGTCAGCAGGAAGGCGCCGCAGCCTGGCACTTCGAAGTTGCGCCCCTTGATTTGCTCGAAATAGCTTTGGCAGTCGCCGGCAGCTTGCTCATCCACGTTTCCCCGCTTCCTGCCCAAAGGAAGCCTGTCAAGGACTCGTCCTGCCCATTTGCCCTTCGCGCTTCTGGGCCGGAGCCTGCGGTTATCAGTGGCAACCGAGGCGTTGGACAAGTTCAGATTGATGCGGCTCTGGTTGAAAACCTTTATCATGTCTTCCTGCGCAATACGGCCCTCTTCCCAGCCGGTTCCCCAAACCCTGACATCTATGCCGGCACTGCGCAGTGCTTCAATCACCTCCCGGCGGTCACCGTGCGGCATGCCTACGAATGTGACATCGTGGCGCAGCGGCAAATCCAGCTTGCGGTAGAGAAAGTGATTGCACGCCCACTGGCTCTTAATCACGTTCCGGTAGCCAATGTCGGCGTACTTCGACACGGCGCTGCGCGCCGTGGTAACCACCCAGTTAAAGCAGGGCGCCCAGTGGCGGGAGAACTTGTCGAAGCGCCAGTGGTCGTCGCAAAACCAGTTGAGCGTAACTGTGTCGATGTTGCGGGATATCTTCCGCAAGACCTTCGCGTTGAGCTGGCGTTTCTGGAGGATGACAAACATCAAGTCGGCCTTTTCCGACTTCGCCGCCTCCAGTAACCTGCGGTTCATCCAGTCCTTGCCCCTGTTCTGCATCAGGGCCATGAAGTCGAAGTACAGAATGTCGTTGCCCATGTTCAGAAGCGAATTGCAGAAGTTATAGTGCTCGTAGCTGCAGCCGTGTTCAGGCTTGCCGTAGTCGTACTTCATGCCGACATACAGGACTCTCACAGGGTACCTCTTGCCCCTCTGCATTCAAGCAGTCACTGGTTGACGCCTCGCAAATCCTACAGTTCCCGGCCCGGGATTCTACCCGCGCGCAGCGTTCAGGTCAAGCTTCGGACCTCGCTTCTCAGCAGGGCAGGGGCACACCCGGCCACTGGCACAATCGGAGCGGTTGGCAGACCGCCGAAAAAACTAACCGGCGGCACCGGGATGAACAAATGTTCAGAACAGCACAGCCGGCTAAAAGTCAGCTTGTTACTTCTCGGCCGCCTCGAAAACGTGTACCACAGTCTCCGGAGTCTTGGCGGCGAGAAGCTCGTTGCAGAACGCCTTGTCCTTCAGAAGCCGCGTGAGATGCGCAAGTATCTGCAGGTACTGGGGCACCTGGTCCTTCGGTGTGCCGAGCATGAAGAACAGCTTGCAGGGCTTGGAGTCCAGCGCGTTGAAGTCCACGCCCCCCCCCGAGCGCCCGAACGCTATTACAAACGAGTCAACCGCATCGGTGCGCGCGTGCGGAATCGCCACTTCGCCGCCTATCCCGGTCGTGGCGACCTCTTCGCGCCTGAACACATCCTTTATGTACGTCTTGAAATTTTTCATCCCCTTGGCTTCTTTTACATATTCGGCAAGCTCGTTTATCACGCCCGCCTTGTCCACGGCCTTAAGTTCAAGACAAACTTGTGAAGTGTTCAGGTAATCCGAAAGCTTGACCACGGTGGACCTCCCTGAAAGCCTGTGCTTGTCCCTGGCATCCCCGTGTCACAGCGCGGGGCAGCAACTGAAACCCCTCAACCGGAACTGCTCGGTGTAACAGTCGAATGATTCTATTGCGCAAGCCCCGACAATGCAAACCAAATCGTGACGTCACGGCAAAATTACTCAAGGCAGCCAAACCTGAAATCCCCCTTGCCACTCTCAGCCCACTCGCGCAGAGCAGCCATCAAATCCTGGTAGAAAGTCACGTTGTGGATTGTCGCCAGCGTGTAGCCGAGAAGCTCCTTCGAGACAAAGAGGTGGCGCAGGTACGCCCTCGAGAAGTTCGCACACAGATAGCACCCGCACCCCTGGTCTACAGGCCCGAAATCCTCCCTGAAGCGCTCCTGGAGGATTCGCAACTGCCCCTCGCGCGTAAAAAGCGACCCGTTGCGCGCATTGCGCGTCGGCAGCACGCAGTCGAACATGTCCACGCCCAGCTTCACCGCCTCGACAATGTCGCCCGGCTTGCCCACCCCCATGAGGTAGCGCGGCCTGTCCGCGGGCAGGTGCTCGCACGTGCGTGAAAGCACCTCGAAGGTCTGCTCTTTCGGCTCGCCGACTGATAGCCCGCCGATTGCGTACGCCGGAAAGTCCAGCTCCACCAACCGCTGCGCGCACTCGACACGCAGGTCAGGATATACCGAGCCCTGCACAATCCCGAACATCGCCTGCGCCGAATCACCGAGAGCCTCTTTGCACAGGCGAGCCCAGCGGAGCGTGCGCTCTACGGCGGTCCTCGCATCTTCCCTGGAGCACGGGTAGGAGGTGCACTGGTCGAAACATGTGACCATGTCGGCCCCGAGCCGGCGCTGGATTTCGGTCGCCTCGCGCCCACCGACGAAGCGCTCTGACCCGTCAATGTGCGAGCGGAACCGCACGCCGTCTTCTTCGACCTTCACCAGCGTCGCCAGCGAGAATACCTGAAAACCTCCCGAGTCTGTCAGAATCGGGCGCCCCCAGCGCATGAACCTGTGCAGGCCGCCCGCCTTCTCGACAACCTCCTCGCCGGGCCGAAGATGCAGGTGGTACGCGTTAGCGAGAATGCCCTGCGTACCCGTCCCGTCAAGCTGCTCTGCGGTAAGCGCCTTGACAGTGCCCAGCGTCGCAACGGGGAAAAACGCCGGCGTCTCGACAACGCCGTGCGCCGTCGTTATCCTTCCCCTTCGCGCCCCGTCTGTCGGCGTCCTGACCTCGAAATCCATCCCCCACCTGCCGTGACCTTCAGTCTCCACTACCATCTGTACGAAAACTTCCTTGCCTGTCAAGGACTTGCGTCGAGTTTTTGACAAATGACTCATGTGTAAGAAGGGAGATATGGAGATCGAGCAGATAGGGAGATGTTTTCCTTTTGCTTCTTCCCAAAGAACAGCTTTTGCACACGTCAACCTCGCAAGAAAAAATACAAATTGTCAAAGACTCTTTTCCCCGGTTACGGCGACAGACGGGTTTCCGGCAGTTGCTTAACTTCATGTCAATCAACACCTTGCGTAAGAGTGCCGGGTTCGGAGTTTTCCCTAAGTTGTTTTGGCCTGCC
>DAOVDS010000215.1 GCA_030669415.1 bacterium | reverse complement strand
CGTATACCAGGACATGACTATGAGAAGGGGCTGTACGGGTTGGCAGCTCTGCCGCTGATAGAAGGAGGCAGTTCTTACGATAAAGGCCCTCACAGCGAAAGCGTCAAGGATGCACTCTGCCTGATGACGAGCATCCAGGCTTCCGAAGGCTATGTCTACGAATCGGGAGACCGCTGGATGTACAGCCAGGCAATCGCGGTTCTTGCACTTTCCAGGATTCGCAGCCAAACGGAAGGGCAAGCCTTCAAGCACGAGGCAGAAGATGCGGCGCGCTACTTGAGATACACGCTCAACCCTGACATTGGCTGGGAATACCTCGAAGGCAGTTCCCGGACGGATGTCTCGCTCAACTGCCTGACAGTTCTCGCACTGAAGGAGGCTCAGAGAGCAGGTGTTATCGAATTGCCGGATTCAGTATGCCAGGGCGCTCTGAGCTGGATTGACCGCCTGACTGACGCGCAGGGCAAGGTCGGCTACATGCGCCCGGGAGATAACGGCTACACCATTAGGGGCGCCAACGACCTCTACTGGAAATACCCCTGTAACACTGCATCTGCAGTGACCTGTCGACTGCTCTGCGGTCAGGACGAAAATGACGAGAGGGTCAGGCAGGGTCTTGAGCTCATCCTCGAAAATCCTCCCGAATGGTTCAAAGGTGAAAGAAGCCGTATTGACATGTACTACGCCTTCTGGGCCGCGTATGCAGTCAGCCTTTTCAGACCGACAGAAGACATCTCCGAATGGGCATCCCAACTGGCCTCCTCGATTCTGGCAATACAGGAGACTTCCGGCGATGACGTGGGCTCTTTCCCACCAATCGGGAAGTGGGGTATGGTGGGTGGACGTGTCTACTCAACCGCAATGTGCGCGCTTGCACTGCAGAAGCTCAAATCCCTTTGCCGGGACGACCTTTCCGTCTGGGAACGCAGGGGGAAACGTCCCGGTGGGCCGCTCTCCTGGCCTCCACAAGCGCCGCGAGAGCCTTTTGAAGAACTTGCGGAAGAAGAGGATTTTGAGCTTGAGCTCGAAGGATGGCCGAAACTGCCGACGCCTGAAAAAGGGGAGCCGAGGACACTGGAGCAACTTGCCTGGCTTACGTACTCCCGAAAAATAAATATCTGTTTCTCTAATGCGTCGATTGAAAACATTTCCACGTTCTTGCGGGACATAACCCGTGTTACCGTGTTGCTTTCCCCTGAGGTGGATGAGTACATCGACTCTTCTGTGACTGTCAGGGATATGCTTCTTGCAGACGTGCTCCGTGCCCTCTGCTTTGCTTACGAGAACCTGGACTACGGATTGACCATGATTGGCAAGACTCCGGCTGTTGTCTTCAGTACACCGGAAGATATTGCCGCGCGCGCATACGGGAAGAGCCAGGATTTCCTCAAGAAGATTGACCCTTCCCGTGTCAGGGCGAAGCTGGACGGATACTCCTGTCCCTTCGGTCTCACGCCGCACGAAGTCAGTCAGGCCGAAGCCGTTGAGGAGAAGCTGAAGCAGAAACCCGGGATTGCGGAAAAAGCCGTGACTCTCTCGACGTTTAGGAGACTTATCGAAGATGGCGCAGGTGTGAATGTCAAACTGGATGACCAGGCAGACGAAACCCTTGCAGACAAAGACCCTGAAGTTGAACTGAAACACGGCGAGACTTACGCCCAGCTATTCTGGAACCTGCAGTCAACCACGGGTCTCTGGAGGCTGGACTCGCCAGATGGTGTTACTCTGACAGGTTCTTCAAACTTCGCCGCGCTCAGGTGCCACGCAGAGAGGTGCGAATACCGAAAGAAGCTTGAAACGAAAACTGTTGACCTCGACTTCCAGGACGTCAATATTGATGAGGTCTTCCGTGAACTGAATCGCCTGTCAGGTATGAACTTCGTCATGTCACACAACGCCCTGGATTCCGCAGATGATACGTTTGTTACACTCAAGTGTGTAAAAATTCGGGTCATGGATGCCTTGGCCGAAATCTGCCGCATGACGAAACTGCGCTGCGAGGATGCGGGGTCTTTCATGTTGGTGAAAGGAAACAGGGAACGTTAGCGGGCCTGAATGGGCCTGATGCGCACTCAGACATGTGGCGGAGGAACTTTTTCGGGAAAATCCGGTTTTTGTGTGTCCGATTCGGGCGAGTGTCGTCTAATATGTGGAAGAGTCTGTGCACCAATACTGCGGAGGTCTCGAGATGAGAAGTCTGATTGTTCTCGCTGTGGCGTTGCTGTTTGTGCTTATGCCGCTGGCGCCGGTCGTGCAGGGGCAGGGAATCGACTTCGGCGATGACGAGGAAGAAGACGGCATGAGCGCCGAGGAGTTCAGGGAGTTCATCCTCGAGCTCGTCCAGGAAATCATAGACCAGTACAAGTCGGAAGGCCCCAACGTGGACACCGAGAGCGACCCGCGCATTGTGGACTTCATCTTCCGCAAGCTCGAGCTCCAGCACGTGACGGTGCACTTCCAGGATACGCCGTTTATGGACTGCCTCGACTTCCTGCGGGACATAACGGGCCTGAACATCGTCGTCTCGGCACGGGCGCGCGACATAATCGAGAGCGAGGAAATGAAGGTCAACCTGCGCCTGCGCGACATCAAGCTCAAAAGCGTAATCGCGCTCATGCTGGAGGTTTCAGACGAGCTGACCTACGGCGTGAAGTACGACGTGCTCTACATCGGGACCAAGGAGGACTGGGCCGGTGTGGGGCAGTTCCTGTTCATCTACTCGATTCACGAGATTGTGTACCGGCCGCCGAACTTCCCCGCGCCCAATATCGGGCTTGGGGACATCATACCGTGGCAGAACAAGTAACACGCGTGGGCTATTGCGGGCAGACATTCCGTGAGGGTCAATTCTCGGGGTCGCGTTTGCGTTCGAGGCTGCGCCAGTGGCTTGAGCGAAGGGCGAAGATAATATCGGAAGCCGAGACCGTGACCTGGCCAAGGCCGTGCTGCTGGAGCGCTTCGTTAAGCTGTTTGCAGAACTCGGTAAGCGGCAGATTCGGACCGTTCTTGCCCCGTCGTCGGACCAGGTAGAGAACGAGTCGCGGCTCGCCCCGGCCGTTGTTGGCTTCCCTGAGAGGAATCTCGAACAGGTGGAAGTCCATCAGGCGACGCTCCTGTATCCGACACAACGGGAACAAAGTCCCCGTGTTCTTCTTCGGCATACAGGGTGGGCGCGCTTTAGGACATTCCGCGGCTTTTGCCTACATATCGGTGAATCCGCCGCCGTTCTGCTCTGCGAGCTTCTTCAGGAATGATTTGCCCTGGGCTCGCAGGCCGAAGCCTATCGTGTTTATGATTGCCCTGGGCTTGCGGGTCCGGTTTATCTGCACAGCTTCGGCGACAATGCCGTCCGTCGAGGTTATGCGCCCCTCGTTGGGCATGCCGTCGGTGAGCAGGTAGATGGTGTCGGCATCCTTGTCTTTCATTGCGAACGCGAGCGTGTCGAAGATGTTGGTGCGCCCCGAAGGCGAGAAAGTCATGACAAACTCGATGGCTGCCCGCTTGTTGCGGGGCGTGGCCGGGATTATCTTCGACCCCGTCCCGTCATCGCTTCTCTGCCACGCGGAGAAGCCCTGGTTGTAGAATATGATGTTGAACTTGACATCGCGCTGGAGCTTCTTTATGCAGCGAATCAGCTCCTTCTTGGCGACCTCAATCTTGGTTACCTTCCTGCCGCCGCCTTCCTTCTTCGGGTCGATTGTCGTGCCGCCGAACGCGGTCTTGCCATCCTTCTTCTTCTCGTACTGCTCGCTCATGCTGCCGGAGACATCAATTATGAAGACCACGTTCTTGCTGTCCACCGTCGTGCCGAAGTAGGTCGCCTTCCCGTAGCTTGTTGCCCTTCGCGGCGGCTGGGCCAGTTGCGCCGTCTTGCCGCTCTTGTTCCACCATTCTTCCCACTTGGCGTGGTCGGTCCCGAAGTCCTCCTTGGTCAGCGCCTTGAGCGCCTCGCTTAGGTACTGCTTCTCGGCATCGCTGCCTGACTTGATGTCTTTTATCAGGTCCTCCACCGCGCTTCTGCTCTGCACCCACTTCAGCGCTGCTATCGCGGCCTTGCGCACGCGCTCGTCCGGGTCCTTGACCAGGTCGGTGAACTTGCGAACGAGCTTGCGGTCAACCTGGCCGGCCAGGACTTCCAGCGTCTTTGCCCGCACGATGGCGAACTTGGAGTAGAGCCCCTTCATTATGTAGTTGGTGAACTTGGCGACCTCGAACTGCGAGAGCATGTCGAGTACTTCCACCGCGACTTCGCTCTTCTTGTCGGTAACGGCCCTGCACGCTTCGCGCACCGCCTCGTCCGTGCCTATCTCGCAGAGCGACTCGGCAGCCATGAGCCGCACCTGCCAGTCCCTGTCGCCAAGCGCTTTCTTGAGCATGGCTATCGCGCCCTTGTGCTCGATGTTGCCCAGTATCTCGGCGAGCATCTTTCGCGCGGTTGTGTACTCGGCGCCACGCTTCTTGAGCAGGCCCACCTTGACCATGTGGTTAAAGCCGGGCTTCTTGATGAAGGCGACAAGCCCCTTGCGATAGGTGGCCATGACCTTCTCGTCAGTGTCGTTCGCGCATTCGAGGAGCGCTTCGCCGGCCGCGTCCGTGCCTGCATCGACAAGCTGCTCTATCATGGTCATTCGTATGACAATGTCCTTCTGCTTGTTGAAGACCACGCCCACGTACCGCGGGCCTCTTGGGTCTTTGTGGTGTGCCAGAGCGATGACAGCCTGTATCTGGCTGTTGAAGTCTGTCTTTGTCTCGTACTGCTTTATGAGGTCCTTGACCGGCACCGCCTGTGCCTGAACCTGCACGCAGAGCAGGGCGATTGTGATACAGACAACACCGGCAAGCAAACAGAGTTTCATTTCAATCCTCCGGGTTACGCTTCTCTATTCATTATACCGCAGGGAAGCCGCCTTGTCGAGTGCGGCTTTCCTATTACTCTTGCACCTGGGCAAGCCAAAAATTCCCTGAAATCCATGAAAAGATGGCTCTCAAGAACATGCCCCGCATACAACTACCGGACACTACTTGTCTTTGTTTTCCTCAAACCACCTGCGCCAGCGCTGATAGTTCCATCCGAAATTCTGGCCCGTGATTTCTTCAAGCGCTTTCTGTGCCGCCTGCCTTATGTTGCGAGAATCATTTCTCTCCAGGACGGTTGTCAGTGCCGCAATCATTCTGCCATAGACGGGTTTCTTGAGCGTTTTGGCTTCTTCGACTTGGGCAAGTGCATCTATCACATAATTGTCGGGGTGTTTTTCGAGGGCAGCGACAAGCGCTTCGGCTGCCTGCCTGCCGCCGAGTTTGCCAAGCGCTCTTGCGGCAAAGGAATTATTGTCTTTATCATCGAGCGCTTCAATCAGCCAGGGAAGGGCTTTTTTCGAAGGTGAATCCATGACAGTCCACGACAAGTAGTATCTGTTGCCCTCTTTTAATGCCTTCGCACCTGCTTCGTCACCGAACCTGATAAGACCCCAGGCCGCAGCCATGCTCAGATATGACGGTTTGAATCGAACAACACGCCTGAGATGCTCCACAGCCCGCTTGTCACCAATCTCGCCCAGCGCGTACACTGCCGTAATCTTACATTCATCGTTACAGCGTGATTCAGTCTGTCGGTCCAGGTAAGTCAAGCGGTGTCTGGTATCAGTCATAAATGCGCGATTCTTCACAATCTTCAGGAAGTAGTCGGTCGTTTCCGGTGCGCGGAATTCGCGGAGCGCTATTACCATGAAATCGCTAACAGGCATATTCATCAAGGGTTCAATCGCCCGTTTGTCGCCAATAGTCACAAGCGAGTTGACTGCTACCTGCCGGACATCTTCACTTTCATCGCTCAGAGACTTAATAAGGGCATCAACCACGCGACTGCCTTTGAAAGCCTCTAATGCCTCGGCAGCACCAGCGCGTTCATGGGCATGATCGGATGCGCTATCCTCCAACAGCATGGAAATTAAGAGTTCCACTACGGTCTCATCGCCGAGTTTGGCAAGGGCTGCTGCTACATCTTCGCGGGATGACACTTCAATTTCTCCATTGAGCATCTTCTTCAGGGGTTCGATGGCTCGCTTGTCGCCAAGCTTGGCAAGCATAAACACTGCGTTCTGATATGTATCCTTGTTGGCAAGAAGTGCTTCAACACCACTTTTATCACCGTAAGCCAGCAATCGGCGCACAAGGGAAGCGCTTACCTTGTCGGGATTCTTATTCAACTTGTCAAGGAGCAGCTTGTGCGCCTCTTCTTCTCTGAGCATAATAAGCACATCGAGCGCAAGCTCTTGCATTTTCTTATCACCGGATAGCAGCACCTTGCGTAGCGGTTCTATCGCATCTTCGCCGAACATTAGAAGCTGCTCCTTGCTCCAGTAGCTGTATTTGCTCTGAAGTCCCCAGATAAGGTAGGGTATTGCTTTCTTGCCAGCTATCTTACGCATTGCTTCGGGTATGTATGCATTGGAATGCTCACTTAAGAGAAGTTTCAGAAGAGGCTCAAGCGCCCTCTCATCACCGAATTCTTTCAGGCATTTGACTGCGGCTCCACGCCTCCCCGATTCTTCGCTCTGAAGAGCCCGGATAAGAAGCTCAACCACATCACGGTCACCAATTTCGTGAAGTGCCTTAGCTGTCCAGAGACTAAGTCCAATGTCTCCACGGTCATATGCCTTGACAATTGCCTTATAGGCCTGCTTCCCGCCGGTCTCACCAAGCGCGTAAGCCGCGTAGGTCTTCTCGTATCCCTTTCCTTCCTTCATAGCAGCAATAAGCGGCTCAACAGCTCTTCGGTCTTTCAGTTTGCGTAGCGCGCTTGTTGCAGCACATCTCATTTCCGAGTAAGGATCACTCAACGCTATGATGAAAAATTCGAGGAATTCCTCAGATGCCATTGCGCTCATGCATGACAGGGCGTTTTTGCGTATATACTGGTTGGGGTCTTTAACCGCACGGACGAGAATTTTGGCAAGGTCCTTTCTGTACCACCCTCTGCCAATAATCACTTCAAATACTCTGACTCGAAAGTGGCAGTCTTGGTTTTCATATGCTTTCATAATCTCTGGCGTTACTGCAGCGCTGAGTCTGCAAAGTGACTCCTCGGCCGCCTCCTTGATGTCATAGCTCGAATCGCCAAACGCCGAGACAAGCGGCTCAACCACGCACCCATCGTTGATGCCGCCCAGCGCCAGGACAGCTTTGTGTCGGAAATCAGAGGCTTCTTCCTTAAGTGCTTTTTTCAGGATGGGGAAAGCTCGCCTGTCGCCTCTTTCTCCCAGCGCAAACGCCGCCTTGTATCGAACGTCTTTGTCTTCGTCCTCCAGCAGACCGGCGAGCAGGTCAGATGCCTTTTCTTTCTCCACAAGACCCAGGAAAGTAGCTGAATAACCGCGAATCTCAGGCTTTTCTTCCTTCAGCAGTTTCTCAAGAATATCCAGCGGCGGTGTCATGATGGTATTTTCGAGAATGCACTCCAGGGCAGCTTCCTTTGCCGGTAAACTGTTCTTCTTGAGCACCTGTAGAAGTGCACATTGCCCCTTTTCACCCAACTTGGTCAGCATCCGGGCGAATGGCATGCAGTTTTTTACAGTATCCTGGTTGCAGAGGATTTCTACAAGCGGCTTGACAGCCTTTCCTCCCAGCCTGCGCAGAGCGTAACGGCAGTAATCTGATGCAGCAGGTTCGCTGAATCTGCTGCTGGAATTGTC
>DAOVDS010000162.1 GCA_030669415.1 bacterium | reverse complement strand
CCTTCCGCATGATGTATTCAAGCCCCTTGACCCCCTGCAAACCCCGAACCTGGGATGTGCTCTTTCTCTGAGTGCATTTCATGCACACAGATTGTCAAGCAAGAAGAGTAAAACTTCCTCTATGTACCGGTACCTGCTTCCAGCGAGAACGCCGTTTCGGGATGGGGCCCCTCAGGCGGTTGCGCTGATTTTGGAGGGGTATAAGGGGGGAGCTTCGTTTATATCAGGGGGCGAGGGCCTTCTTTGAGAAGTTTCTCGGATATTTTGCTTGAACACGCAAGTCTCCGACATTAGGATATTCACGATATCGGACAATGCCGGTTATGTATGCTGTTGTCTCAAACATGCGCAACCGGCAGAAGTTGCTCGCCTGATTTGGAAAGCAGTGAAGAAGAAATCACGTTTTGCTGGGAGAAGGGGGAACACATGAGGAAATGGCTGGTGGCAACTGTACCTGTGGGAATCATCTTGATAGCGGTCCTGTGCGCAAGTTACATGCAGCCTGAGAAGGCGGACGCGCAGGCCAAGGTTGACCCGGCGTGCAAGTCGTTCTTCAAGAAGAGCCTGCACGCCACGGGCGAAGGCATGAGGTACTGGTACGAGGAGAAGGGCGGCTTCATGCAGGTCACGGGCGTTCCTTACAAGGACCTCGACTGCAAGAACTGCCACGCCGATTCCTGCGATGTCTGCCACGCGGACAAGAAGGATGGCACGTGTCTCTTCTCGGTGGCGAAGGCCAAGAAGGAAGAGACGTGCCTCCAATGCCACGCCCGGACCAAGAAAGCCAGGGCGCTGGACAAGGCGGCCGGCATCACCGACGTGCACCTTGCCAAAGGCATGGGGTGCTCGGACTGCCACTCGGCGGCGGATGTCCACGGCGATGGCAAGGAGTACCACTCCATGCGCGACCCCGGGGCGGTGAAAGTCTCGTGCACCTCCGGCAAGTGCCACCAGAACCTCAACAAGGCAATCAGGCCGCACAGCGTGCACAAGAGGGCGAAGATACACTGCAACGCATGCCATGTGTCCTCAACCGTTACCTGCATGAACTGCCACTTCGACAAGTTCCTCGAAGAGAAATCGCGTAAGGGCAATTTCTTTGCCGCCAAGAGCTGGACGCTGCTTGTCAACCACGAGGGGTGGGTAACCACCGGGAACGCGCAGACACTGGTCGGCAAGGGCAAGAAGTTCGTGGCATACGTGCCGTACTTCACCCACTCGGTGGTCAAGGAGGGCAAGAAGTGCACCGACTGCCATGGCACAGATGCGGCCAAGGCGATTGCGGCAGGTAAACCCGTCGAGATGGCCAAGTTCGCTAACGGAAAGGTCACCCACTTCAAGGGAGTCGTCCCGTTTGTCCCCGAGCTGCTGAAATGGCCGTGGCTGGACAAGAAGGATGGGAAATGGGTTGAACTGGAAGGCGGCGGCGAGCCGATTATCCAGAAGGCATGCTACGTTGAGCCGCTTACCGAAAAGCAGCTAAAAAAGCTCAAGGCCCCGTTCAAGAAGTAGCAGCGGCTTATGCTGACAAAGACAGGCCTGGCTGCCCTCGGCGGCAGCCAGGCCTTCTTGCATCGATACGTCGATACCCGGGGAGCTACTTCTTCTTCGAGTACGCGTTCATGTGCATGGCTTTGCCGGCTTTTGCCCTGTTGTCAAAGCCAATCACTCGCGCCGACTCCAGCTTGTCCACCCTGCGGTGCTTGTCTTCGGCAAGCTTTTCCGAGTTCTTCTGAGCCTCTTTTATCTCTTTGAGGAATGTCTGAACTGCGGCGACTGTCGCTTTCTTGGCCTCCTTGGCCTCGCCGGCGTTTAGCGCATCCAGCGCGTAACCGCGAAGACACGATGCCCTGAACATGGCAAGCAGCGCAGGCGAAGTGAACAGGTCGCAGCTATCCACCTCGCCGTTTATGCAGGAGACAAAACCGCATATCTTCTTGTCTTCCGCAAAGGCCTTCTTGATAGCCGCAAGGTATTCATCGAGACTTTTCTGCGTCTTCTCGACTACCTGTTTGTACGTGCCGGTAGAGGTCTGCGCGTTGAGCTTATCGGCCGACTTTTTCACTTCCTCCCATACCTCGCCCTGCGCCCTGGCGCCTTTGGCCTGGGTCCGTTTCCTGATACTTCCCTGCGTGTTGGATGACAGAGCAAGATCGAAAACTACGCTGTCGTGGGATTGATGAGCTCCTGCTCTCGGCGACCATCGACCGTGCTCGACGCAGCAGACTTCGACCTGGAGTTTCTCTCCTGGTGGAACGATTGTGTCTTTCGTTATCACCCGGTCCTGCTTGCCTCCGATAATCACCTGCCCGGCAAGGATGTAAACAGGCCGGTCGGACTTGTTCTCGATTTCGACCGCGTTGACAGTGCCGGCGCTTGACGCTTCCTGCTGCACCAGTTCCTGTGCCTGCTGCTGCGGGGGCTGCTGCTGTGCGGGTTGCACAACCTGGCGCTGTGGCTGGGGCGCAGGAGGGGCGTTGTTGTCCGACTGGGCACCGACTTCGCGCACCTCGACCTTCTTTCCTTTGAGCGCTTCCTCGAGCGAGATGTAGTTCTCCTGAACCTCTTCGGGATTCTTGAGGTAGAGAGGGAAGACAGTCAGGTTCTTGTGCGAGACAGGGTCACCGATGAGGATGCCCTCGCCGGCGGCCGCCTTTTGGGCTCCCTTTTCCGCAGGCGGTTCTTTGGACGTTTCGTCCACGGCCGTACAGGCCCAGAGGAAGAAAAAGACCGCACAACACAACGCTATACGCAACATCATAGCACCTCCGGCAAAACCAATAGACATATTTGCCCCGCCGCTTCTGTCATCATTAGACTGCCGTGCGGGCCGGATGGTTCTGATTCCATATCTTTTTTCTTGCAGATTGGCTTGGGCGAACTGCTATAATCCGTGCTTCCCAACTTGCTGAAATGATGCAACTTTTGGCAGGCTGGTGTCGTGGAATCAGTTGGCAGAAGAGTTCCGAGTTACGGGTTGCGGGTCAAGGCAAGAACCCGAAACACGAAACTCGTGACCACAGTGCTTGAAAGGAGGTGCAAGGTGAGAAGGATGTTGTTTGCAACCGCGGCGGTGCTCGTGCTCTGCGCCGTGGTGATTGCAGCGGACAAGCTTTCTGCGCTGGCGAAGCAGAAGGTCGTAAAGGTGAAGGAGGAGCTTGGGCGCCGTGTCAAGAAGACTCCGCTGAGTTTCCACGAGCTCTGTGAGATCGAGGGTGCGCGGCTCAAGGAGTACGGGTATGAGGATGAAGAGGAGCACGACCCACTTGCGTCTCTCAGGGCTCTCAGGTACGCGCTGCACAGGAAGATAAGGGAACTGAACCCTTACTGGCGCATCGAGAAAGAGCCGGAGAAGGAGTACGAGTACGTGCACAAGCAGTACGACATAGCGGACCTGGTCACCCGTCCGCCTGACAGGCCCGCGCCGGTAATAGGACTTGGCTACGGCCCGAACCTCGAGGGCAGCACAATGAGAGGAGCCGGCGGCGGCGGCATCATAGACCTGGGTAACGGTGAAGATGAGGGAGTCGGCGTCGGGTTCGACTGGGAAAAGATTGCGGAGGTGCTCGACATGTTCCTGCCGGAAGACTACGGCGATGAGCGCGAAATCCGCTACGCGGGCGGCAGGCTGATATGCCGCATCACCGAGGAGGATGCCCGCAAGCTCGAAGAGCTGCTCCGGCAGTTGAGGCAGACGGCGGGCTACTCGGTGAACATAGAGGTCAAATTCATCCGGGCCACGGCCAAGTACCTCAGGGAGCTCGGGCAGTTGAGAGAAGGCTCGGCGATATATCTCTCTGAGCCGGCCGAGAAGCGGCTGCTGGCCGACCTTGACAAGAAGAACGGGGTGGAATCAGTTGCATCAAGCGAGGTCATCGCCTCCGACGGCCAGATGGTTCACATCCGTGAGGGGCGCCAGGTGTCGCTGCTCATGGACTACGACATAAACACTGTAGGCATTCCCACCCTTCAGCCGGTTGTCAAGCTGGTCAACGAAGGGCTTATCTGCCAGTTCGTGCCTACGGTTGTGCAGGGCGGCAAGAAAGTGAGCATCAACGTCCTCGCATCGCTTTCGATTATCGGCAAGGAGATGCGCATGGGCGATTTTTTCGGGGGAGAGCTCATGTTCCCCGCCATGGCCATGTCGCGGCTTCGCACAGACGTAGAGGTGCCCAGCGGCAGGGCCATTCTGGTTGGCGGAACTGCACTTATGGCGGGCGACGACAAGAAGAAGAGCCACGAATTCGTCGTCTATCTCAAGCCCACCGTCAACCGCAAGAGAAAGTAAGGAGGTGATTGCCATGCGAAAGGGGATACTGATTGTTACTCTCTGCGTTGTGTCGGCTTTTGCCCTTGTCTACGCTGCCTACGGGCAGAGCCAGGAGTATATTGACAAGCTCAAGGAGTCGGAGCGCCACATCGCGCTGCTGAAGAAGGTCGACGATGCAATCGCGACCATCGAGAAGGACAGGAAACCGCAGAGTCAACTGAAGTTTATCGATATCACGGACTTGATGATCAGGATACCGGACTACTCACCGCCATCGCCGTTTGTCTACGATGTGGAGAGCGGCTGGGTCGGAGGAGGCGGAGGAGGAGGAATATCGTTCGATGACGAGGAGAGTGAAGACTGGGAAGGTGAGCTTTTCGGCCCGGATGAGCTTATCGAGCTTATCAAGTCAAGGACTGACGATGAGAACTGGCCTGAGGGCGCGGACGGGTTCGGTACAATAGAGCTGCACAGGAACAAGCTTATCGTCTGCAATACGCCCGAGGTGATAAAGAAGGTCGAGAACATCCTTGAGGTGGTGCGCAGCAACCTGCCTGCGCTCATCTCATCGACAGTCTACCTGTTTGCCACCGACGAGAACTACCTGAAGCAGGTTCGCAAGAAGGGTTCGTCAATAATCACGCCGGAAGCGATAAGGAAGCTGATTGCGGACGCCCAGGCGGGGGGCAAGGTGGAGCTTCTCCGGACCGGCTACCTGGCCGCTTATTCATCCCAGGCGGTTTACCTTTACTCCGGCACAATGCACACCTACCAGGGCGATACAGACACCTCCGGCGCGGGAGGGCTGACACCCATAGAGATGTTCGACCCGATAATCAATATCTTCCGCGAAGGATTTATCGTGGGGCTGCGTGCGCAGTACAACAGACACACCGACCACGTCAACCTCGTCGCCATGGTCAGCCTGAGCAAGCTTACCGCCATCGAGGTTCATAAAGGCATCGGCGGCGGGTTCGCAGAAGACAAGGAGGGTGGGGTAACAGCGTGCAAGATAGAGACGCCCAAGGTTGACCTCCAGATTGTCTCCGGCAGCTCGGACGTGCCGGAGGGCTACGGGCTTCTGCTGGGCGGCTCGAGGATGCAAACGACCCAGGCCGAGCAGAAATCCTTTGTGGTGCTCATAGTGCCTGCGGTTCAGAAGTAGTGGCTGTGCCACTTCGTCTGTATGGAAGAAACGAGGGGCGGCACCGCTCGACGTGGCGGAGCCGCCCTTGTATTTTGCAGTGTCCGGTGCGGCCGCCCGGCTGGTACTGCTGCGTCTACTTGGCGCCCCTGGTCCAGGTGTAGATTACGCCGTTGGCGCATCCAAAGTAGAGGGTATTGCCGCTGGGGCTGAATGCGAACACGCTGACAGGCACGTCGATTTTCTTGATTGAGGTTCCGCTGTCTGTTTCGAACACCTCTACGCCTGCGTGGGTTGTCTCGATTGCCGCGAACCTGCCATCGGCGGAGATTGCGACCATGCTTTCCGACTTGCCGCGGAAATTTTCGAACTTGAAGAGCTCCTGGCCTGACTCACCAGCCCACAGCCGGGCGGTGCGGTCCCTGCTGCCCGTAAGGACCAGCTTGGCACCAGGTCCTACCGCGATAACCTCGACAGCGCCTTCATGCCCCTCGAAAGCGGCCAACTCCGTGCCGGCCGTATCCCACAGTTTTGCGGCATTGTCGCGTGAGGCAGTGCCGATGGCGTGGCCTTCCGGGCTGAAAACTACGCACGCTATTGCGGACTCGTGACCCTTCTTCGGCGGGACTCTCTGGCTCTTCTTGTCCGGCTCGTAGAGGCGCAGGACACCGCTGGAGCTCCCGGTCACAAGCAGTTTCGAGTCCGGGCTGAAGACGACGGCCCGCTCCCCTGTTGCATCCCCGTCGAAGATGTCGTTCTCCTTGTCCGGTTTCATTGAGAGATTCCATACAAAAATCTTGGGGCCCTTGCAGTATGCGAGCCACTTCCCGTCGGGGCTGAGGGCGGAGCATGCGGAGAGTGGTATCTTGAGATCCTGGCGCCTGCCACCTGTTTCGATACCCCAGGACAGGACTCGCTCGTCGAGGCCCGCTGTTATGAGCACCTCGCGGTCCGCAGGGAAGGCTATCATGCGCGAGTCGGTCGCGTTCCCGTCGAGCGCACCCAGCAGTTTCCCGGTGGACAGTTCCCAGACGAGCACCTTGGCCTGGAGGCTCAACTCCGAGGAGGCGAGCCGGGTACCGTCATGGTCGAAGACAAGGTGGGCAACCTCTCCCCCATGGCAGGATTCGCCGAATCTCTCCCCCGGAGACCCGGAGAGCACGCTCAGAAGGACAATAATGATAACCACTACTGCCACACCGCCGCCTATCATGTAGTAATGCTTCGTCTCCAGATTCGAGACGCGCTGCCTGACACTATCGGCAAGAGCCATAACACCCTCCTTGCCCGTCGCTGCGCAACGGGATTGACTCATCTTAACATTCCGGACAATGCACGCGCTGATTCTATCCAGGTGCGCGGGTGCGTTCAACCACAAAACACAGTTTTTGCACACATGCATAGAGTGGAGGTTTGTGTTTGACAGGGCTTCAGGCAAGCTGATAGAATCTCGTGTTCACGCCCGGGCCGCAGGAAGGGAGCGCTGATATGAGAAGATTCGCACTAACTGCAGTGGGGATTATCGCATTGCTTGCTGCCGGCCACCTGGCGGCGCAGGAAGAGCCCCCGGCACAGGAGCAAAAGACGCAGCCCGCGGCGGCGCCGATGGAACGGTATCTGCCGGCCAAAGTGCTCTTCTACATGAAGGTGCGCGACAGCTCCGCGCTGCCCGACTATTTCAAGAAGAGCGTGGTCTACAAAATCTGGCAGGAGAAGGACATACAGAATATCGCCAAGGAACAGATTGATGAGGTAAAGCAGAAGATAGAAGAGAGCTTCAAGGAGTTCGAGGAAGAATCCGGCATCAAGGTCAAAGACATCCTTGAGGTCTTCAGCGGCGAAGCGACGTTTGCGCTGATTGACCTTGATGTTGAATCGTTCGACGGGCCGGGTCCGCCCAAACTGGATTTTGTGCTCACAATCGACCCCGGCGACAAGAAGGAACAGCTTGTCAAGATACTCGAGACCGCCCAGAAGGCGATTATGGAAGATACGGGAGAAGACGGCCCGGCACCCTCGGTCGAGAAACACAGGGGACACAAGATATACAACTTCGGCGATGCGCAAGTCACGCTCAGCGCCACCTGGCTGGATGCGAAGTGGGTGCTCTCGTTCAACAAGGCGACGCTGCTGGGCATAATCGAGCGCTACCTCGCCAAGGAGATACCGGCCAACTCTCTTGAGAAGGACAAGAAGTTCGCCACCGTCTACGGCAAATGCGGCGGCGGGAAGGAAGAGTTTTTCTTCTACTACGACACCTCAAGTCTTGCGCGCAGGTTCAAGGAGTCGATGCCGACCGAAGTCGGCAAGATATTCGCCGACATGGGGCTGTTCGATTCACTGGTATCCGGCTACGGCGCCCTGATTGAGCCTGATGGGACTTCCCGTGAGATGTCCTACACGCTCGCATCTGAAACGCACAAGATTCTCGACCTTATCGGCAAGTCGAAGGTAAATACCACCCTGTACCTGCCAACTGAGAACATCATACTCTGGCTCAGCGCAAGCTACGACCTGACGGCAGGCTTCAATTACATTATGAACCTTCTTGCCACCGGTATGCGCGAAGAGGGGGAGGATTTGGCGGAAAGCCTCAAAGAGCTCGAAGAGCAGCTCGGGTTCAAGCTCGAGGAAGACCTGATTAAGTCGTTGGGCACGAGCCTGAACATCTACATCATGCTGCCGCAAGGCGGCGGCGCGTTCCCGGAAATCGCATTGACAGCCGACATCGCCAAGAGCCAGCTTATTGAGAAGACAATAGAGAAATTCGCCGAGAAGATGGGCGAAGACCTGAAGAGCGTGGATTACCAGGGACACAAGCTGTACTACTTTTTCATCGACAAGTTCGCAGGCAAGGAAACAGATATCCCCTACCTGCCCACCTTCACCTGCGCGAAGAACATGCTGCTTGCCGGTTCCTCGCCGCAGGTGGTCAAGCGCATGATAGGAAACCTCGAGAAGCCGCTTAAACCCACCGGGGACATAAAGACCGCTCTTGCGAAGGTGCCCAAGGATGCATACCAGTTCGCGTTTGTCGATACGAAGAAAGCCTTCAGCTACCTCTACAACACGCTGCTTCCCTACATGCATAAGAAACAGAAAGACTCCATGCCGGAGTTCCTCGACCCGGCCAACCTCCCGCCGGTTGAGGTCATCACCAAGCACCTCTCGTATGTCTACTCGTATTCCACCAGAGACGCCGGGGGCAGCTACTCGGAGGTTGTCTCGCCTGCAGGCCCTGTCGGCATACCTTTAGCCGGTGTCGCCATCACAGCCGCGATAGCGGTTCCCAACTTGCTGGAATCAAAGGGGGCGGCGAACGAAGCGATGGTAATCGCCTCGCTGCGCACCCTGTGCACCGCGCAGGAAGTCTTCAACGCCAGGTTCGGCAATTACGCCGGGGGCATGCGCGCGCTGGCCGAGAAGGACCTGATAGGCCCCGAGCTTGCCAAGGGTGTCCGCGGGGGCTACATCTTCGAGATGCAGGCGGATGGCCCAAACAAATGGCACTCGGTTGCGAGGCCGATTAATCCCGGCAAAGGGAAGCCATACTTCTACGTTGACCAGACGGGTGTTATCCGGGAGTCGAAGACGGCTGATATCGGGCCAGAGTCACCCGTGTGGGGAGGAAAGTAACCAGGGGAGGGAATAGCTTGGCAAATACGAAGCAGTATACCGAGCAGTATGAGAAGAAGAAGTCGGGCCGGCGCAAGTTCTTCGGCTTTCTTGTCGCGTTTGTCGTTACATTCTGTGTAGGGGCATGGGCCGGCGACAGGTATATGCCGGATATAAGGCGATTCTTCGGCGGCGCGGCGCGTGCCCCGCTTGAGGGCATGAGAAGAGTGCTCGAGGGCGCTTCCTCGTTTGCCTCGAAGGAAGAGCTCATCGGCGCCATCGACAGCAATGAAGACCTGGACCCTAACGAAAAGGAACGCCTCAAGAAGCAGGTAAGCGAAGCTTATAGGGTCAAGGATGAGTACGACGGCCAGTACAAGGCGGGCATTGAACAGCTCTGGGATGACGCCCGCAAGCTCTACGAGGAGGCGAAAGAAGACGGCGAAATCAGCGGCTCGGAGCTGCGCGCGGTGGTAGCCAAGCTCAATGAGGCCACCGACGCGGCACAGTAGAGCATTCCACCACGGAGACACGGAG
>DAOVDS010000203.1 GCA_030669415.1 bacterium | reverse complement strand
ATCAAGGAGACCTTCGAACTCTTTCTCCAAGGCCGTCATCTCTTGTATCTGTTTCACACTAAGAGGTCTCCTATCGCTGGGGTTTATTGGTGTTCGGTTCTTTTTTGCATCAAGGTCAACTCTAAAACGTTCGCCGTCACTATCCCAGTAGATATATCCCTTGTTAGCAGTATACCACTTTGGCAGATCGTAGAGAAATAACCCCGTGCGTTCTTCAACAATTCTGTCAACCATGCTCCGTATTTCGCCAAGACCAAGAAGGAGGTAACCTACTTCGTCCATCAAAGAACCTTCAATTCTTTGCACATCCACATATACTCCCAAGACGCGCGGGTCGTGGAATTTCTCCAGGTCATATAGGGCCCCGTGATGAAACCCGGTCAAATAGCATTTTCGAATCGCCGCGATTGCTTTCGGGTCACCATAGGTAATAGGCGAAACCTGTTCGGGCACAGGCGGTGCTGAAGAGTTGTTCGCCTGTCCCAGAACAATGCCAGAATCGTTTTTATCTCGCCCTTTGTCACGTTCGGTAACACCCGGTCCAAGCTCAACGCCTCTTGTGTCAGAGCTCCCCATGTCGCAGCTTGTTTCAGAACAAGAAACGAGAAGCAGGCACGTCAGGACAAAAGTGAAGAGTGTTTCAAGAATGAGGTATCTCATCCGGGACTTCCTCCATCCCAAGTATACCACACCATTCGTTTGGCTGCAATGTTGTTGGTGGGTTAGCGGGCGAACTTGTTCGCCGCGTATTGATTACGCTCGCAGAAAGCGCCGCCGGTCAATTTCACGCGGTGCAGTGGAAAAGAACACCGCCGCTAAATATCCGCCGGCAAGAGTGTATTGTAGTTGTGGGAATCTGCGCTGCAGGCAACGCGCCGTTGAATTACACGGCGGACAAGTCCGCCGGCTAACGGTCGTTTCCAACCCCGCGTCAGATACGCGGGGCGTCTTTCGCGCAAAGGTGCGCAGAATTTTTCGGATTTGTGCGAGGATTTTTGACTCAAACAGGCAACCTGTATTATAGTTACACAGCTAACAATCGGGTTGCTCTCACGTAGAGAAGTGATGTGGAGGTAAGACAGTGAAGACGCTTTCCTTTGCGCTTGCGCTGATTGCAATCGCGCTGGCGGGATACTCCGTCTACAGCGCCCACGAGGAGCGCGCCAGGCTGGAGAAGAAGTTCGAGGAGAAGACGCTGGCGCTCGAAGCGTCGATAGCGGGCGTGCGGGCCGAGAGAAGTGCCGCAGCCCCCGCCCCGACCGGGGGGCCCGAGGCGCTCGAAGAGGCCCAGAGCAGGCTTGCCGAGGTGGAGAGAAGGGTCGGCGCACTCGAAGCAGCGCCGCGTAGCGGCCGGGACCCGGAGGAAGCGCTTACGGAAGGCGCGCGGGAGATGGTACGCAAGCTGGTGCGCGAGGAGCAGGCGGCGGCGATAAGGGACCGGAAGCAGAAGCGCACGGTCGAGATGGAAGAGATGCACGCCAAGATGGAAGAGCACTTCGACAAGGCGAAGGAGAGGCAGAAGAAGCGGCTCGAAGACTGGATAAAGAAGTTCTCGGACAAGGCGGGGCTGACAATCGCGCAGGAGCAGGGGATTCTCGACTCGTACAGGTGGGCCAGGGAAGAGATGAACCGCAGGATGAAGGATATGATGAAGGAGGGCGGGCCTGTCATGTTCGGGCCTGAAGAGTTCAAGAAAGTCGCGAAGGAACGCGACGGCAGAATCAGGGAGAACCTGTCTCCCGAGCAGTTCGCGCAGTTCGAGAAGTACCGCGCCAAGAACCCGATGCCGGAGGTGGGATTTGCGGTAAGCGTGGGCTCCAACGGCAAGGGTGCGGCCGAAGCCATCATTATCGAGACCATGCCGCCGGTGACTAAGAAGAAGGAAGAACAGCCTGAAGGGCAGGACAAGTAACGATGTGGACCGGGGAGGAAAATATGAAGGCGGTCAATCTGCTAATCATGATACTCGTTGCCTTCGTAGCTGCTGCGATTGTGTTCTTTCTGACAAGCGCCAGAATCTCGTCGCTGGAGACAAAGGTGACGCTTCTGGAGTACAAGCTCAACGAGACTGAAAAACGCGGGCCCTACGCAGTCAGGCTGAATGAGCCCCCGGTACTCAAGTCGTACGACACTGAAGGGGACCTGCTTGTTGCGCCAGCTCCCGAGAAGCGCAGAGAGCATATCAAGGAATGGACAGGCAAACTCGCCATCAAGGCCGGCCTCTCCCCCGCTCAGGAAACCGAAGTAGTCCAGGCGTTTGACTGGGCCTGGACCGAGCTGGCAGCCCACCGCGCCACTACCCCGAAGACATTGAAGGCAATAGAGGATAAGAGAGACGGCATGATAAGGAAAGCCCTCTCGGCAGCGCAGTTTGAGGAGTTCGAGAAGTACCGCAAAAAGAACCCCCTGGTGCTGACTGCGAGACACGCGATGGAGAGAGGCGGTTTTCCCACTGAGAAAGAACGAAAAGGACGACCAAGTGAAGAGGATTAAGGTAACTTGCAGGTCTATTGAAGACAGGAGGAAGTTATGAAGGCAGTAAACCTGGTAATCGCAATACTGGTCGCGCTTGGCGTCGCGGGAATTGCCTACTTTATGGCGAGCGCCCAGACCGCTGAGTTGGAGAAGCAGGTCAGGCTTCTGGAAGACAACCTCGACCAGACAAGGGTGGAGCTTGAGCGCGCCAAGCAGGCGCTCGCGAAGGCAGACACCTCGAAGCTGCAAGATGAGGTGAACGACCTTTCGGAGGCGCTGTGGGCAAAGGTCGGCGACCTGGGCAACAAGGATGCCGAGCTTGCGGCCGAGATTGAGAAGCTCGCGTCCCGGCCGGTGCCGGCCGGGCCAAGGCTGGCCGGGAACCCCGGCGACCCGGCCGACCCCGATTCAAACCGTAAAGAAGGAGGCATGCAGGAGCTCGTGCAGGGCGCCAGCAGGATGTTTGGCGGATTCCGCGACAGGATGATAAAGCGCCAGATGGACACCTACACCAAGGAGCTCAACCTGACGGAGTCGCAGTCCGAAGACCTCAAGAAAGCGCTTGCCGACCAGACCTCCAAGATGATGGAAGGGTTCAAAAAGGCGTTTGAAGGCGACGCGGATATGGACCGCAGGCAGCTTATGGAAGATTTCATGAAGCAGCGCGACGAGGCCATCCAGGCGATTCTCACGCCCGAGCAGTTCGAGAAGTTCAAGGAAATCGAGAAGAACCAGACGGGCGGAATGATGAGAGGTTTCGGCGGCCGGGGCGGCAACCGGCGCCCCAGAGGTGGTGACCAGGGCCAGCCAGGCCCGGGCGGCAACAGGTAGGACCCGAGGAGGTATGAGATGAAAGCGGCTGTAGTCTTCTTCGCGCTTGTGCTCGCCGTGCCCTGCGCGCTGGCGCAGGATGCGCCTGAGCCCAAACCCGTCGAGAAAGCCGGCGAGCTTGACGCGAAGATAGAGAAGCTTGTCAAGCAGCTCGGCTCCGACAAGTACAGGGAACGCGAGGCTGCCACAGAAGAGCTCAAAAAAATCGGCAGGCCGGCAGTACCGGCACTGACAAAGGCGCTCAAGTCGGAAGACCTGGAGGTGCGCGTGCGGGCCGAATCCATCCTGAAGGCACTCGGCAGGAAGGATCCCCGCGCAAAGGATGGGCGGCCTGCAACGGCAGACCCCAGGCGCGGGCCCAGGACCTCGCCACGGCTCGGGAAAGACATGGAGGAAATACTCAAGGAACTGCCCGAGCAGCAGCGCAAACTGGTCGAGGAGATGCTCAAGAGACTCGAGGAGATTGAAAAAGACTTCGACCGCCCCGGGAAACTGCCACCGCTCCCCCTGCCCGGCGAAGGTGACGAGGACGGTATTTTCCCGGAGGAAGCCCGCAAAGCACTTGAGGAGATGCGCAAGAGGTCCGAGGAGGCACGCAAGAGATTCAGAGATCTCCGCAGGCGCATGGAGGAATCTGACAAGAAAGACCCCTTAATCGAGCCCAAGACGGAGCCTCGCGAGGATAATGCTCCCAGGAAGCGCCCGCTGCCTCCCGGCAACACCAGATTCGGGGCAACCATAGTGCTCAAGAAGCTCACGTGGAAGAACGGCAAGCTGGTTGAAGAGAAGGAATACAGGTACGACTCGCAGCTTCAGGGGCTCTTTGTCATAGACAGGGGTGAAGTGCTGGAGGCGCTACGCTACCACCTCGAGCTCGGCGAGAAAGAAGGCGTGCTTGTGGACTCGGTCGAGAAAGACAGCCCGTTCGCCGCGGGCGGGGTCAGCAAGCACGACATCATAATCAAGGTTGACGGCAAGACAGTGGGCTCGCGAAAGACGCTGGCAGGCCTGCTCAAGGACAAGGATAAGGTAGTTGTGGAGTTGATTCGCCGCGGCGAGCGAAAGACACTAAAAGTGATACTCAAGCCCGAGAAGGAAACTCCGGGGGAGAACAAATAGGGAATTCCTGAAGAGGAGGAGAACGAGATGCGAGTGAAGATGTTTGTGTTGGCAGCGGCTATCTTGATTGCCTGGACTTGCCCGGCCCTGGCGCAGGAGCCGGTGCCACCCGACCCGGGTGATGCGCCGCCGCAGCAGCAGGAAAAGAAGCTCACGCAGGAGCAGGATATAGATAAGCTTATCGGCGAGCTTACCAGCGATGATTCATCCCTGAGAGACAGGGCACAAAAGCGGCTTATAGAGATTGGTCTTCCTGCAGCCGAAGCGGTTGAAAAGCTTGTTGACTCGGAAAAAATGGATATCCGTGCCCGGGCGAAGAAGATTCTCAAGGCGCTTCACTACGTCACAAAAGCTGACAGGGTGAAAATCCTGAAGGAAATCGACCTGTGCCTGTGGGGCTGCGAGCCCAAGCCGGTAGATGAAGAAACAAAAAAATTGATAGAGGAACTGTCCTCCGATGACTGGCAAACCCGCGAGGATGCCCTAAAGAAGCTTGTCGAGAAAGGCCCGCCCGTTTTGCGCGAGGTGGCGAAGCTGCTCGACTCCGACGACCTGGACCGCAAGGACCGCGCGGAAAAAATCATAAACGCAATAAGAGAGAAGCACCTGAAAGCGTTCAAGAAGCAGCTCGACGAATCAACAGATGCCGTCAGGCAGCTCGAGAGCGCGTCCTATTACCTTGTCGAACTCCTCTCTACAAAGGGCGACAAGGCGATGGAGAAAATTGTCGCCAGGTTCCTCGCGGAAGCGGCCGGAATGATGATGACCGAAGCCGACCTCAACAAACCCGGGCGGTTCGGCCCGGGAGGCAGGTCGATAACCATATCGACCGTAAACGGCAGGAAAACGGTTACAGTCAACGGAGAACAGGTCAAGCTCCTTGGCGGGAACCCCGGCGCGGGAAAAGTCCTGACTGCAATTGCCTCAGACAAGAAAGCGGACAAAGAGCTCAAGGAGAAGGCAGTCAAGGCACTCGCGGCACGCGGCGAAACGGGCGCAGTGGCCGGGCTCTTTGACCTTTTAGGCAGGGTGAGCGGCCTGCTCAAGGTGGAGGTCGCAAAAGCCCTGCGTAAGCTCACTGGCCAGGACTTCGGCCCTACGCGGAGCTCCACCTTCGAAGAGGTTGACCAGGCACTCGAAAACTGGAAGAAATGGTGGGACGAAAACAAGGGCAAGGAGAAATATCGCTTCAGCGAAGCGCCCGCGGGCCAAGATGACGATTCCATCGTAACCGGCGAAATGCAAAAGCGAATTCAAGAGCTTATGAAGGGCCTGCTTGATAAAGAGAATGAACGCAGGAAAGACGACATGGAGAGGCAGCGCAAAGACGAAGGAAAATAACACGAAGTTTACTGACCCGGTCACCGGGAGGAGGAGGACAAGATGCGAGTGAAAGTGTTGGTATTGGTGGCGGTTCTGACCGCCTGGACAGGTACGGCCATGGCGCAGGAGCCGGTCCCGCCCGACCCGGGCGATGCGCCCCCGGCGCAGCAGGAAGAAGAGAAGCTCTCGCAGGAGCAGGAAATCGAGAAGCTCGTCGGCGAGCTCGGCTCGGACAACTGGTCGGTGCGCGAAGCGGCGACGAAGAAGCTTATTAAAATCGGCCTTCCCGCTGCGGAAGCTGTCGAGAAGCTGGCCGAGTCGGAAGACATCGAGATTCGGGTGCGCGCGAAGAAGATTCTCGACGCGCTCCACTACGTGTCCAGGGCCGACAGGGAGAAGATTGAGAAGGAGATTGAGCGCTGCCTGTGGGGCGAGTCGAAGCCGCTCGACGAGGCGACGAAGAAACTCATTTCGGACCTGTCTTCCGATGACTGGCAGACACGCGAGGATGCTGTCAAAAAACTCATTGCGAAAGGCCCGAGCGTGCTCAAAGAGCTGGAGAAGCTGCTTGATACGGATGACCCGGACCTCAAGGACCGCCTGGAAAACATCGTGAAGAAGATAAGGGAAAAGGCGAAGAAGCAGTTCCAGGAGCAACTCAAAAAATCGATAGAAACGCTCAAGACAATAAAAAGCTCTTCTTACCACCTGGTCGAGACACTTGCGACCAAGAGCGCCAAGCCCCGCGAAGATGTCGTGGCGAAGCTGCTTGCCGGCATCCTCGACCTGAAAGGCGATGACGATACAGACAATATCATCCCCGGCAGGGGCGGCGTGGTGGTCGGCAAGGTCGTAGTGATAATCCAGGGCGGCAAGAAGCGCGTCATAATAAACGGCGAAGAAGTCACCGGCCTGGGCAAGAACCCCTCCGCGGACAAGGTACTGAGCTTTGTCGCAAAAGATGAGAAGAAAGATGTGGAGCTGCGGGTAGAAGCCGTGAAGACTCTCAAGGCAAGGGAAGCCGTAAAGGCCGTAGCAAACCTCGTGAAGCTTCTGGGGAAATCCGGCGGCGAGCTGCAACTCGAGACGGCGAAGACTCTGCGCAAGCTGACCGGCCGGGAGCTCGGCCCCGTGAAGAAATCCACGCTCGAAGAGACGCAAAAAGCTCTCGAAGAATGGAAGAAATGGTGGGATGAGAACAAGAAAGACAAAAAGTACCGCTTCACCGAGCAGCCGGTCGATGACGACAACAGCGACATGGGCCTGGGGCTGCAGAAAGGCCCGATGAAAGCCCTTAGAAAGCAAATGAAAGAGATGCTCAAGAAAAACAGGGCTTTGACGGAAGAGGCCAGAAAGCAGCTCGAAAAGGTCCTCGGCAAGGATGAGGACAAGGAAAAGGAAGCCGAAAAGAAGGAAGATGGCGAGAAAAAAGCCGAGCCTGAAAAGAAGCCTGAAGAGCCAAAGAAAGAAGAAAAACCTTCAGAGCCGCAAAAGGAAGGTGGCGAGGGCAAGAAAAGCCGGGACTTTTAACCGACTGCATAAAGAACCTTGACAGGAGGGGTAAATACCATGAAGAAGTACGCAGTCCTTATTCCGGCGCTCCTCGCTTTCGCGCTGATTGCAGTGCCCGCCATGGCGCAGGAAGAAGAGCCCCAACAGGAAGAAAAATCCCCGGAAAAAAGCACGACCGTCATAGTCATCGTGCGCGACGGCAAAGTCTCCGTCAACGGACGTCACCTTGGCGAGCAGCCGGAGTCCGGGGCGCTTACAGTCACCGTGGTGGGCGGCAAAGTATATGTCAACGGCAAGGAAGTAGACGTTCCCCCGGCGCCTGAGATGCCCTGGAAGGGGCACGGCCCCTTCAAGCGCAGAGGCAACTGGCTGCGCGAGCAGCTTGAAGAGCAACTGAAGAAACTCCCTGAAGGCCTGCCGGAAACCGGCCGCGAGGCTGTGCGCAAGGCGCAGGAGTGGCTCAAGGAGTTTGAGAAGCGCAGGGAGGAGTTCGAGAAACGACTCAAGGAACGCGCGGGCAGGTTTGGCCAGGATAAAGAACAGGATATTGAAAAAGCCAGGGGCTGGATTGAGAAGGAGCTTGACAAGGTCGAGGAAGAGGCCGCCAAAGTAGAGGAGATGCTCAAAGAGCTTCTCAAGAAAGCCCACGAAGCCCCGCCCACCATGGAGGAGCTCAGGGAGCGCAGGCTGAAGCTCCAGCAGGACATTGAGAAGCTCCTTGACGCGCTCGTGGACGAGCAGAAGTGGGAGACGCTTCGCAAGGA
>DAOVDS010000381.1 GCA_030669415.1 bacterium | reverse complement strand
TGACCCGAAAGGAGGTAGAATCGGAAAGAAGCTCGAGGTCGAAAACTCGAAGTTCAAATGAAACCCGAACGAGGGTGATGGGGGATAGTATGGAAAAAGGGTGGTCGAATTTCCCCGGATGTAAAATCCGGGGCTTGACAGACCGGCACATCTGTAGCGAATCGAAGGGGCCCACACAACCGTGAGACCCCTGCCTAAATTGTTAAAAACTCGGCGCAAGTCGTTGGCGTGTAAGGGATGCATTTTAATGATGGTATCCGAGAGAGCAAGAATGAAGAATACAGGATACAGAATGGAATTCGCCGTACGGCGAATCGCGCTTCGCGCATCCTTACCCCCCCCTGTATTCTGCCTTCTGTCCGCCGTACGGCGGACTGTATTCTTTCCAAAGAGAATATGGCGTAGAGTCTTGATTATTTTCCTTGTTAGAAGCCCGTCAGGGCAATATAATACGCTGGAAATTCATCCTTTCGTATTTGGAGAGTTCAAAGTGAAACTGACACTAATCGTACTATTGAGCCTTCTGGTGCTTGCGTGTGGCTGCAGGGCCGCGCACCCTCTTCTGGGCGCGAAAGGGTACGACGTGGTGCGCCCGCAGTTTGTGGACATACCTGTGCCGGAAGGGTTCAGGTACCTGCGGGACAAGTCGTACAGTTTCGAGTACGACTGGAAGAAGGTGCGTCACGGCAGGCTGACTTACCGGGGCCTTCTGCCTGACGAGGAGGTGCGGGACTTCTACCGCGAGAAGATGATTGGGGTGAACTGGCGCGAGGATGTCCACACGGGTGGCGAGAAGACGACCATTATCTTCGAGAAGGGCTCCGGCGACAACAAGGAACGCTGCGTGGTTACGATATACACGATTGAGGACAGGACAATCGTCGAGATAGAGCTTGACCCGGTGAAATAGGCCGGCTGCGGAGGTGCTTCGCGACATGGCGCGAAGGAAGACAAAAAAGGAAAGAAAGAAATACCTCAAGGAAGACCAGTTCCGCGAGACCATGCTTTCGGTAGGCGGACAGTTGAAGGAGTACCGCTACCTTATCCTGCTGGCCTGTGCGGTGGTGGTGCTTTTTGTCGTGCTGCTGTCAATGCGCTCGGAGCGCCGCGCGAAGGAGCTCGCCTACGCGGCCCAGCTCATAAAGCCCGGCACGGCCACGGGGCCGGTAGAGCTCAAGAAGCTCACCGAGCAGGTGAAGGGCACGTCTATCGAGCCGTGGGTGCTGCTGCGCTACGGCACCAAGCTCTACGAGCTCTACCAGAAGGAAGACTCGCTGAGCGGCGAGAAAGAGCGGCTGCGCGAGGCGAAAAGCGCTTTCGAGGAGATTACGACCCGGTTCCCAGAGAACGGGTCGGCAGCATACCTGGCGAGCAGGGCGCTGGAGCTGATAGAGGAAGAGATGGCGTACGAGCCGCCCGAGGCCCTGAAGAAGGCGTATGAACGCGCGACCAATCCACCACGGAGACGGGTCCCGCCGAAGAAGGTGCCCAAGCCGGTTCCACCCAATGTCCAGAAAGAACCTGAAAAGCCCAAGGAGCCCGCCGAGCCGGAGCCGCCTCCGGAAGAGCAGCCCCCGCCCAAGCCTGAAAAAGAAGGCGAGACCGGCCAGGCACCCGAATCTCCTGAGCCGGGCTCGCAGGACAAATAGCAGACCAGCGGCAGCATCAATCCATGAGCGAAGATGTTCACAAGATTGTGGCACAGCACACGTGGGCGAGGCTTGACAAGTTCCTTGCCGACTGCGTGCCAGGTCTGTCTCGCTCACGTGCGCGGAGACTTGTTGAGCAAGGGATGGTCACGCTCGACGGGCGCCGCGTGAAACCGCACCAGGCGGTCTCATGCGGCCAGGAAGTGATTGTCAGGATTCCGCGGCAGACCCGACAGGCACCTCAGCCTGAGGAGCTGCCGGTTGATTTCGTGCATCTCGATGAATCAATAGCCGTGGTAAACAAGCCTGCGGGGCTGGTCGTCCACCCTGCGGCAGGGAACGAAACGGGAACGCTGGTCAATGCCCTGCTCTACCACCTCGGGCCACTGCCGGGGGAGGGGCAGGAAGACCGGCCGGGCATCGCGCACCGGCTGGACAAGGACACGTCCGGCCTGATGGTCGTGGCACGCACACAGGAGGCGCTGAGGCTGCTGCAGGTCGAGTTCGCGCGACGCAGAGTTGACAAGGAGTACCTTGCGATTACTACGGGTGTTCCCGGCGAGCAGGCAGGCACGATAACGGTCGGGATTGGCCGCCACGAGACGAAGCGAAAGAGGATGGTCGCGAAAGTCGAAGGCGGCAGAGATGCAGTTACGGCCTATCAGGTCATCGAGGACTTCTTGACCCACGCCCTCATCTGTGCAAGGCCGCTGACAGGCAGGACACACCAGATACGGGTGCATCTGCGCTCGCTGGGGACACCTGTTCTGTGCGACTCGACATACTCCAGAAAGAGCGTCGCCTTTGCGTCGGAACTGCTCGGGCGCAAGAAGGAGAAAGGTGAGAAGCCAGTGCTCTCGCGGCAGGCTCTTCACGCACACAGGCTTTCGTTCGAGCACCCGCGAACGAGGGAGCGGCTTTCGTTCGAAGCGCCACTTCCAGAGGATATGCAGAGAGTGCTTGAGGTACTTCGCTCACGAGGCAAGAAAGGTTAGTGAATATGATGCAAACCTCTTGGGCTGTGGATTTGCGACAAAAACGATTCTTCGCCGTTTGGCTGTTTGTGCTTTTAGTGCTCGCGCTTGACAGCGGCTGCACATCGCTGGAAACAAAGGTCAGAAGGATTGTTGACAAGTATGCTGCAGAACACCCGAAACCGCTGGACAGTTCTCACATCGAGTTGCCGGCTGACCTGGACAGGGCAGCGATTTTAGAGTACGTGAAGAAAGTGAGACAGGAGTTTGGAAAGACGATGGAGCCATACACCTGCCAGATTCTTGCGCTGAAGGGCCAAACCGCAGAGGTGCTCGCCGACTTGTTGAAGCAGAATACCGGTGAGCTTGGAAGCATCTGGGAACAGGCGATGAAGAAAGAGGGAGATGAGCGGGTTGTGTTCCTGTCAGCCATGAACAAAGACAGGCTTTACCAGAAAGGGAATTTTTTGTGCTACACGCTTGAAAAAATGGGCCCCCGCGGTGCGCGTGTGTTTGCAACGCTACTGAAAGAAAAACGGTTGGGAGTATACGCAGGATTTTCACTT
>DAOVDS010000316.1 GCA_030669415.1 bacterium | reverse complement strand
GCCACGACAAAGTGCACAAGCGGCACTACGACCGCAATCATAAGTATGAGATTGCCGAGATGCTGGAACTCCAGTCTCAGCACAGATGCCGTGCCGGCGGAGACGGACTGGGCCATGTACGGCCCCGCAAACGCAACCGCGAGGTACGCCCCGCCCAGGAGCAGCCCGAGCACGTGCAGGGGGTGGATATCGCATTTCCTGACAATGCAGTAGAACTCAGACTGGCCGAGAAGCAGCACGGCAAAGATGAGCAGTGAGAACGCCCACGGCGAGGGACTCTCGCCCCCGAGCACGAAGTAATCGACACCGAGAGCTATGAAAATAACCGCTGCCGTAACAACACCGGATATTATCTTGACCGCACTCACATTGTTTCCTTACTCTCTACCGCGCAGACACAGAGGATGCAAGCCGCGCTGCCTGCAGCGCGGTCATTCCGCCGGCTGAAGCCGGCGGCTAAACATCCGCGGACTGAAGTCCGCAGCTTTATTTTCCCTCTGCGTCTCTGCGGTGAGACTTACAGGCCGCCGAAGCGTCTTTCGCGCTTCTTGTAGTCTTCAATCGCAGCTTCCAGGTCCGCTTTGCCGAAATCGGGCCACAGGACATCCGTGAAGTACAACTCGGTGTAGGATACCTGCCAGAGCAGGAAGTTGGATATCCTTTTCTCACCGCCGGTTCTTATCAGCAAATCCGGGTCGTGCATGGCGGGGTCGTACAGGTATTTCCTGAACTGCTTCTCGGTTATCTTGCGCCTGGGACGGTTCTCGGCGCACAGCCTGGCGATGGCGTCGAGTATCTCCGGCCTGCCTCCGTAGCTCAGCGCCAGGCGAGCGTGCAGCCCCGTGTTCCTCCGGCTCATCTCAGTGGTCTTCGCCAGTTCCCTTCTTACTCCCGCAGGCAGTTTCGACAGGTTGCCGATTGCACTGAAGCTGACGTTCTGCTCCATTATCTCCTCACGCTGCTCGACAAGCTGGCGCTCGAGCAGGCCCATCAGGAACTTGACCTCCGTGCGGGAGCGCGACCAGTTCTCGGTTGAGAACGCGTAGAGCGTGAGTTCCCTGATGGCAAGCTCAGACGCGGCGCGTACTATCCGCCGTACGCTTTCCGCGCCCGCCTCGTGGCCCTGCGTTCGCTTCAGGCCGCGCTGCTTGGCCCAGCGCCCGTTGCCATCCATTACTACCGCGATGTACCGGGGCGGGTCTGCGTTCTTCGACATGGGTAAGGCCTAACTGTCGAGATAAATCGTCTGTTCTCTCGAACTGCCAAGAGAAACGACTGCTATCGGAATACCGAGCATCTCTTCGAGAGCCCGTAGATACTTCACTGTGGAGCCCGGCAGGTCACCCAGCTCTCGCGCACCCGTTATGTCATCCTGCCATCCATCGAACACCTCGTACTTGGGCTTGACAGTTGACAGAACCTCCAGCGAAGCGGGGAACTCGGTTATCTCCCTGCCGCCGCACTCATACGAGGTCGCCACCCTTATCTCTTCGAGCCCTCCAAGCACGTCGAGCTTGGTGAGTGTCAGCGCATCCACCCCGTTTATCGCAGCGGTGTAGCGCACCGCAACAAGGTCGAGCCACCCGCACCTTCTCGGGCGGCCTGTCGTAGCGCCGAACTCGCCGCCTTTCTGCTGCAGGTGCTCGCCGATGGGCCCGGGCTGCTCGGTGGGGAAGGGGCCATCGCCCACGCGCGTGCAGTACGACTTCACAACCCCGCTGACGCGGTCAACCTTCCGCAGCGGCACGCCTGTGCTCGAGCTTACGCCATCCAGGCCGGTGTTCGAAGAAGTCACGTAGGGGTAGGTGCCGTGGTCAATGTCGAGAAGCGCGCCCTGCGCACCCTCAAACAGCACGCTGCGGCCTTCGTTGAGTGCGTCTGCAATCAGGGGCCGCGTCTCGCGCATGTAAGGCTTGAGCCTCTTGCCAAAGTCGGCGAACTTCTCTAACAGGCTCGGTTCGTCTATTGCCGCGAACCCCTGGCTGGTGAAGAGGTCATTCTTCTGCGCGGCATTCTGGCTCAGCATGTGCCTGAGTGTCTCAGGCTCAACAAGGTCGCACACGCGCACTCCGATGCGCGAGGCCTTATCCGCGTAGCATGGGCCGATTCCGCGGGCAGTTGTGCCGATCTTGCCTGCACCGCGAGCCTTCTCCCTCAGCAGGTCGAGCCGCTTGTGATAAGGGAATACCACGTGCGCCCGGTCACTCACGAAGAGCCGCCCCTCTGTCTCGTACCCGCTCGCGTGCAGGCCCTTGACTTCCAGGAAAAACGTCTCGGGGTCGAATGCCACACCGTTGGCGATTATGCAGGACTTTCCTGGGTGCAGAATCCCGGTCGGTATCAGGTGCAGGATGAACTGCTGCCCATCGAAGACGACGGTGTGGCCGGCGTTGGCACCGCCTGCGAAGCGCACAATCAGCTCGAACTTCTCGGCGAGGGCGTCAACTATCTTGCCCTTGCCCTCATCGCCCCATTGCAGACCGACTACGCATTCTACAGTCAAGTTACTGCCTCCCGGTAAGAGGTGCAGGTCTGACAAACCGGGCGATTCTAAGCCTGTTGTTTTGCAGTGTCAAGCAAAAAGGAACAGGCGCCTCAACGGCGCCTGCTCTGACTCCTCGTTGGATTGCAGTTCTACTTCTTCCTCGGTTTCGCCTTGTCTTTATCCTTGTCAAGGTTCGAAAGCGACCCGAACTGTTCGGTAAACTTGTTGCCATCCCTGCCGCATCCCATTGTGCGCCAGCCTCCGAACGCGAAGTTGCGCCCGTGCTGCGAGCGGTCTCCCTTGGCCTTGCCGCCTACGCCCTGTGGGTCGCCGCCGCCGAGCATGTTGCGATGGTGGCCGGAGGAGTGATACCATGCGGAAAACGCAGCGCTTGCCGAGCCCATGCCGGTGAAAATATTCTCGCCGACGCCTCCCTTGTAACCTTCGAGCGCCGCCCGCTTTCCTGGTGATTCGCGGCCCTTGGTGGGGGAGGTGTGGCTGAAGTATCCGAGCCTGTTCATCTCCTGCGAGTGCTTGCGGCAGCATCTTACCAGCCGGTCGTCTATCTCGACAGGCAGCCGGCCCATGGTCATGCGGTAGTCGTTGGTTATCTGCACGAGCTTGCGCTCTTCGGAGTTCGCGATGGTCTTGACAATTCTCTCATTGTAGTAGAGTATCCTGAGTGACATGAGCCGGAAGTAGAGCCTGAACTCCCATGCCTCCAGCGTCTTCGCGTAGCTCCAGCCTGCGGTGTAGCGCTCGGCACGGTGATTCAGCAACGCAATGTAGACGTCTGTAACTGCATCCACATATTCCTCTGCCTCGAGGGACCGTTCCTTCAGCCACGCCATAACCTCGCCGAGCTGCGCCTTCAGCAGGCTGTAGTCATCAAGAATCTTGGCCGCACTGCTCGCCTTGAGCCTGAGAATCCTCGCAAGCTCGGCCCTTACCAGCGCGTCGTAGTACGGCCATATCTTCTTTACCACTTTGACTTTCTCATCAACCTTGGGCTGCCCGGAGCGGCCGTGGTTCGCGTCGGGGTAAATCTCCCTGTCGTAGATGACTTTGAGCGCCTCAAGCCTTGCTTTCTCCCAGCGCTCGAACCACTTCACCTGCATGGCGTGAAGGCTCTTGGAAGTCTGTCCCTTGAGCAGCCTGAGTATGTTCTTCTGGTCGCTCTCCGCTGCAGTGAGCAGCCTGTCGTAGTGCGCCTGCATGAGAACCTTGACAAGGGCCGCCACCTCTTCGTCAGTGACTTCGCCGAACGCCTTGTATGCCTGGGCACGGACCTGGGCGTCCTTGTCGAGCAGCTTGTCCGCAGCCTCGATGAGGTCTTCCGGCAGCCCTTCGAGCAGCTTGCGGTCGAACTTCCTTCTCTTGCGGCTGACCTTTCTGCTCTTGCGGACGGACTTCTTCAGACCGTGTACCCACGGCTCTTCCTTCTCTTCCTTGGGCAGTATCCAGCCTTCTTTTCGCTTGATATAGCCGAGCTCCGCCCTGGCAAACTCGTGGTTCGTGTCGAGGATTATCGCCTTCTCGAACTCCTCCGCGGCGAGCTTGTGGTAGTTCACTTTCTTGAGCCACATCCCGAGCTCATAGTGGCCTTCGGCATCGCCGGACTTAATCTTCGAGAGCTTCTCCTTGTACATCTCCTCGACGGAAGCGCCTTCCTCAATCCTGTCGATGTCAGAGAGGAATATCTCGGTGCGATTGCCCTGCTCAGTAATTACGACAACCAAGTCCGTATTGCGCTCGACAATCTTGCCCTTGACAATCCCGCCCGTGTTGAGGTAGATAACGTCTCCAGAGGCAACTGCGCAGCACAGTACAAGCAGGAGAAACACTGTTAGGCCTGTCATTTTGGCCCTACTTGTCATCTCTGTCCTCCAGTCGTGTATTTAGACTTTGACTATCAACCCTCCTCAGGTTCACGACATTATATAGCGGGCGCCTCCCGTATATGTCATCGCTGTGTAAAAAATATCCTCTTTTGCCCCCAAGAGTTGCGTCGAAAACCGCGGGCTCCGCCGCCGGCAATATGAAGCTCGCGCTCGCGCGAGGAAAATTGAGAATTAAACCTCTTGGGCAAAGTTGCGCTTGACAACGGTCTTTCCATGAGGTAAACTGCAAGGGATTTGAAGCTGCACTCCTGACGAGACACCCGGGTCTTCATTCCCTTCTCTGAGAGG
>DAOVDS010000021.1 GCA_030669415.1 bacterium | reverse complement strand
AACGCCGACGTAGCGCGGCACGCCGGCCTGGCGTGGAAGAAGCGGCAGAGCGCCGACGTCTCCGCCGACGAGACGCCGGGCCTCTTCGGCGCCAACAGCTACCTGAGGTACTACCTTTGCGAGGCAGCCAACGCCGTTCGGTTGAATCTCCCGGACTATGCCGCGTTCTATCGCAGGAAATACAAGGAGGCGAAGAAGCACCACCACAAGCGCGCTATACTGCTTACTGCGCGCAAGCTGGTGAGACTTGTTTTCCGTCTCCTGAAGCGCGGCGAAATATACCGTCCGATAGCCGCGCAGCGCATCGCCGACGACGCATAAGGCGCGAGTCGTAACAAGCCTGATTGTCAAAGAACGGCGGTTCAAACGAGTTGAACCACGCCGCTGGAGATTTTATGTCTCCAAACGGCAGCAAAACTTTTTTCAAGAATCAATTTGACATATCACCGTAGTACTCTTACACATGAGTCATTTTACAGATACCGGCCTGCGGTGCAGAGGTGGCATTTATGCTTGAAGGGATGCGGGGACGGCGCTACAATGGCGCCGGATACTAAGGGCAACTGGAGGGAAGTCAATGGAGAGAAGCCTGATAATCATTAAGCCTGACGGGGTGCAGAGGCGTCTAATAGGTGAGATAATCGGCCGCATAGAGCGCAAGGGCCTCAAGCTCGCGGCGATGAAGGTCATGGAGGTGAGCCGCGAGCTGGCCGAGAAGCACTACGCGGTCCACGAGGGAAAACCGTTCTATAAGTCGCTGGTCAGCTTCATAACGAGCGGGCCGGTGGTGGTCATGGCGGTTGAAGGGCCCAAGGCGATATCCGTTCTCAGGAACATGATGGGTAAGACGTTCGGGTTCGAGGCGGCAGCCGGCACTATCCGGGGCGACTTCGGCGTCTCGACGCAGTTCAACCTGGTGCACGGCTCCGATTCACCCGAGACGGCCGAGTTCGAGCTTGGCCTCTGGTTCGACGAGAAGGAATACGTGCAGCTCGAGATGCCGGACGAGAAGTTCTGCAGGCTGGAGTAGCAATATGAAGCTGGTGCTTACAAGTCTGGTAACGGCGCTGGTCCTGGCGGGTGCTTCCTGCGTACTGCCGCGTGCGACGCCCGGCCCGCAGATCGGCGCGCCTCGCAAAATGGAAGGCGAGACAGGTCGTGAGACTCACAAGATTCCCGGCGCCGAGTACATACACAAGGCCCGGGTCGCGTACGCGAAGTACAGGGACCTCGTCTACAGGCAGGAGCAGCGCGGCAACCCGCTCGTCAGGAAGACAGACCTCATCATGCCTGAGGAGGTTATTGAGGAAAAGAAGCGTGAGCACCTGAGAACGGCCGAAGAGAACCTGCGAAAGGTGCTCAAGCTGAACCCGGATTCCGCGATGGCGCATCACGTGCGGGGTCTCATTCATCTCGACAAGGAGGAGTACGACGAGGCGCAGATTCAGTTCACAGAGGTGCTGCGGATAGACCCGCTGGCCGAGAATGCGTGGGTCAATATGGCGCACGTTCACTGGCGCCGCAAGGATGCGCCGAAAGCGAAAGGGGCTGTTGCCCAGGCGCTCAAGATAAACCCGGAGAACCGGGCTGCGGTGGCACTTCGCGACATGATTGAGTTTGAGGAGAAAAAGAACGCCGCCGGGAAGGCGCAGGAAGATGTGCCGCCGTTTCGCCCGAAACCCGACAGGTAGGGCGGCGAGGCTCTTCTGCGGTTATGCTGACTGAATCAGCAGTGGAGCAGGAGAACAGTAGAGCACGACTTCGTTGAAAAATGAACGTTGGAGCAGGAGAACAGTAGAGCACGACTTCGTCGGGAGAGGTGTCCGAGAGGCCTAAGGAGCACGCTTGGAAAGCGTGTGTACGTTAACGCGTACCGCGGGTTCGAATCCCGCCCTCTCCGTTCTAATTCCGTAACTTCCTGCTGGACGAGGAGTTGCCTGCCTGATGTGATCTCATGGTGTCTACAAGGAGTCTGCAATTTTCACGGAGTTGCCATGGGAACCCTCTTCAAGAAACACGATAACTGGTACATAGACTACTACGCCAACGGCAGCCGTGTCCGCAAGAAGATTGGCAAATCCAAGCTCTTGGCCGACTCAACGACCCATCCGTTTCCGAGGATTCACTGGCTGACTCGGTTTTTTGTCTCCCCTCTGTGAGCGAGTCCAGCCGGCGCGGTTTTACATTTCTGTGGCACAGGGCGGACTTGCGGCAGTATAATTGTTTTCCGGCTGGTTAACTGACAGGGAGGTTAACATGATTTCCAGACTGCTGGGCATTCTCTTGCTGGTTGTGGTCTTCTTTTCCTGCTGCGTCGTTGCGGCGGATATTATCTACCTGAACACCGGCGGCGTGGTCAAAGGCAAGATTGTAGAAGAGAATGATGACGAGCTGGTCATCAAGTCCCGAGGCGCAACGCTTACCATCCCGCACGACGATGTCGACTACATTGACAGGGGAGACACCCCGGAAGAGATACTCGCAAAGCAGGTGAAGAAACTCGCGCCAGACGACGTTGCCGGACGCTACGAGCTGGGCGTCTGGCTCCAGAACATAGGCGAAGAAGAGCTGGCGTCGAAGCAGTTTGAGAGCGTCCTGAAGCTGGACCCGAACCACGAGGATGCGCACAGGGCGCTGGGGCATGTCAGACGGGAAGGCAAGTGGCTTACACGGGCGCAAACCATGCGCCTGGACGGGTATGTCAAGTACAAGGGGAAGTGGCATAAGAAGGAAGATGTCGAGAAGCTCAAAGCCGGCTACGTGAAGGCTGGCGACGAGTGGGTAAAGAAGGAAGAGCTGCAGAAGGTAAAGGATGGCTACCGCAGGTATAAGGGCGAGTGGATACCGGAGGAAGAGTACTACAAGAAGAAAGGGCTCGTCAAGTACGAAGGGAAGTGGGTCACCCCGAAGGAAGCCGAGAGCCTGCGCCGCAAGGCGCAGGAGGCAAAGAAGAAGAAAAAGCGGCTTTCGAGCAAGGGCCGGGGCGGGCGCGCAGGCAGGTTCAGCATAAACATACCGGTCGAGGGCGACCAGATAAGGACAGTCTTCTCAGTGCCCAACACCGGCGGCAGGCCCACACCCCTGCTGGTCTGGCTGCATCCCGACGGCGCGGGCGAGGTCGGCGCACTCAAGGGCTACGCCAGCCGGGCAGGCTGGATTGTCGTTGCTCCCTATTGTCCCAACAAGTCGTGGTGGCGCTACCCGCATGCGACAAAGGCAGTTATGAAGGTGGTAGAGGAAGTCAAGAAGGCCTACAACGTTGACCTGCGCAGGATATACATGGGGGGATTCTCCGGCGGGTCAACCACGACATCCTTCGTCGGGCGCGAGTTCGGCAACGTCTTTGCAGCCTGCGGAATGCACTGCGGCGTTGTTACCGGCAGGAGCGTTTCCGAGCGCAAGGCGCCGTTCTACGTGTATACTGCACGCAACGACCACCTGTACAAGCAGTACGGCGATGGCGTGAAGACGCTGCGCTCGGCGGGACACGAGGTGAAGTTCAAGTTCGGCGAGGGCGGCCACACTCCCAATCCCGAAGCGTTCAAGGAGAACTGGGCGTTTTTCCAGAAACACAAGCTGCCTCTCGAATGCCTGGCGGATGTGGACCAGGAGAAGAAAAAGGAACCTGAAAAAGAGGGCGCCAAGAAATAGCGCGTGGCTCTATTTCCCGGAACTGTAAGGGCCTTTGTACTTTGTTTCTCTCACCCAGCGTTTGAATTCCTTTTCGATGTCTGACAGTTTCTTGCTGAGAGCTTTTTCGAGCTGCTCGACACTTGCCGGCTCGATTCGACGATTGTTCACACCCTTAAGGAACTTGAGGAAGGCTCTTCTGTAGGGCGAGCCCTTTCGAGTCAGGAAATGAACCAGCGCGCCGCTCTCATTGTAGCAGAGCATCCGCTTTTGGTTGAAGTGTTTGGTCCAGTTCGAGACAAGTTCGGGAAGAGAGAGCCACTCGTTCTTTGAGAGCGAGTCCTTCAAGTACCAGAACCGGGTGTTGTGGGTATAGGGGTTTTCGACCTCGAAGTTGACGGCGAGGCCCTCGTCGAACCACACCTGGGAGACTTCGACTTTGTCGAGTACGAATGTCCAGAAGAACTGGTGAGCACCTTCGTGTCCGAGGTTGGCGAGCGTACGCGAGTAATCGGCGGCGCCAATCCACCTGCTGACGACGGGGCGTCCTTCAACCGCGAATTCAAAATAGCCGAATGCCTGGCGCGCAGAAGTCGCACCGCTAACACCTCTTGTCTTCCCGGTAAACTTCTTGAACTGAGCGACTTCCTTGAAGACAATAATGAGGAATTTCTCCTTCAGTTCGGGCTTCACACTGTAAAACTCGCAGTAGCGCTTGAACATGCGCTCCATCTTCGCCAGCGCTTTTTTCACAAACGCCTTGTCCATGTTCGAGAGAATCCGGTAATGCTTGGTTTTCTTCTCCTTCATGTCGGAAGATATGCTTTTTGCGATTGAGAGAGCGTCGCGTTTGCCTTTCTTCTCCAGCACAACGTTGAGGTTGATATGCTTGTCACTATTCCCTCGTTTGATGACCAGCTTCACTTCGTCACCGGGTTTCTTGCCGGAAAGCGCCGCATGCAAGGTTTCGATGGAGCCTACATCTTCGCCGCCGATTTTCGTAACAAGGTCGCCAACCTTCAGGCCGACCTTGTGTGCCGGGCTGTCCTCAATCACCTGTGTGATTTTCAGGCCGTTGCGGGCTGTGCTCAGCATAACGCCGAGCCAGATGCTGTTTTCGTTGTTCTCGCCGGCGTGGAGCGAGAAGGCGAAGCAGAGTAGAACTGAAGTCAGAATCAACCTTCTCATCCTGGGCTCCTTTTATCGAGTAACGATTCAGGAATAATAGGTGCTTGATACTCGATAGTCAAGCGCCACGGGAATCACTTTCTCTTGTTCAAGAACGAGGAGCGGCTGCCCAAAGACAGCCGCTCCAGGGATAGAGGGTACTGCGTATCAGTCTGTCAGGTCAACGACCCAGACCTCGTGGTGGTCAATTCACGAGTAGTGGCATATCCCGTAGCCGATGCCAACCCTGCGGAAAGCCGGATTGTTGAGCTTGCTTTTGTCCAGGTCGCCATAAGGGCTGAAAAGCCCGAAATCATCGTGGAATCCCGTCTCGTCGCACTGGTTGAAGCTGACACCGCCCTGGCGCAACCTGCTGGACGGCGTACCGCTGAGGTTTGGGCTGTACCGCCTTGCAGTTGCACAGTAGTTGGCGTAGCTCTGGGCGACAGACGCGATGCGTGAATCCCACTGAAGTGCCGACAGGCCTGCTCTCTGCCGTGCATCATTGATTTCGTCAAGGAGCGCGCCTATATCGCCGGAAGGGGCTGTGCCGCCGCCACCTGTACCGCCACCGCCTCCTCCTGTACCACCTCCACCGCCAGTGCCGCCACCGCCGCCTTCTTCAGCATCCAGACTCCTTCCTCCGGAGGAACTGCCTCCCTTGCAGCCCGCCAGGACGGCAAGGGAGAGAATGACGGCAATGCCAACCAGCAAGCAGAGAACGCGAGTCTTTGCCATGCCACTTTCCTTTCCGCTTCAACTTCGCTCGGGTAGCGCCCTGCACGAGGCGCCACGCGCTTCTTAGTCGCAGAGGTCTACGACCCAGAAGTGCGTATCGGCACCGCGTCAGCCGCCAAAGTGCTTGAAGTGGTGACCGATGCCAACGCGTTTGAAAGCAGGATTGTTGAGCTTGCTGTGGTCAAGGTGAGCGAACGCCTTCTGCGCGGTGCTCACGTCCGGAGGCAAATAGGTTGGGTCACCCAGCACACCGGTTTCACCGCATTTGGTGAAGGAGACGCCGCCTTCTTCGAGACGCTGTTTCGGGCTCTTGCCGTCCGCGCTCGGGCTGTATGGCGAGCTGGAGCCTTTGCTTCCGATCCACGAAGCCAGCCACTGGCAGTATGCCTTTGCGACTGCGGCGATTTGCGTGTCCCACTCGAGTCGCGACAACCCGTTACTTTCGCGCTCGTCGTTGATGAGCTCCAGAAGCTGGCCTTCAAGGCCCGAGGCGCTGCCGCCGCCGGAGCCGCCCCCTGAGCCACCGCCACCTCCGGTGCCGCCACCACCACCACCGCCGCCGCCGGTGCCGCTGCTGCTGCCCGGTTCCATGTATGGCCTGCCCTCACTCGCACCGGAATCGACTCCGCAGCCGGACAGATGCAAGGCGAATCCTACAACAAAGAGAAATGCCAATAATCCCCAGACAACGTTCCTGCTGATTCCCAGCATACTTCATCCCCCTTCACGAAGACCCATTTCGCTTTTCGAACGCGTATACAGTTCACCTCAACGCAGCGAAGCCCAGAACGTAGGGGCGCCGCATGAGCCGATGCCAACACCATGGTACTGGAGGCTGGCATCCAGGAGCGCATCACGGTGGGCGGAACTGTTTGCCCAGCAGGGAAGAGCGCCGGACCCACTGCCTCCGTAGCCGCATTCCCACAGGTAGCCGGGCAGATTCAAGAACTGACCGCGCTGGACGCAGATGTTGTAGTTACCGGGGTCATGTTTGGCGCCATGCCCGAAGTATCCGCGCTGCTCGCAGTCGCCCGCGTGGCTGCGCTCTGCGTCCGCAATCGCGTCCATCCAGACAAGCTGGCTGCGACCGTTTTGCTGGCGGAAATCATTTACAGCCTGAGCAACCTGACGTTCGTGGGAAATGCCGCCAGGTACCGATGGCGCTTGCGGACTCGCCGCAAGGCCCAGCGATGAGTTGCCGGGCACGGTTGCGCCCGTATTCGGCCAGATGTTGGTGCCGCCGCCGCCACCGCCGCCGCTGCCACCGCCACTTTTCGAAGAGCTGCCAGTCCCACCTGCACAGCCAACAACCATAACCACGAGAACTGCAGATAGGAGGATTGGCAGGCTGTAATTCCTCATTTTGTCCCCCGGTACATACCTTGTCTGTTTCTCCAGGTAGCGAACTGCATGCCAAATGAGGAGGAAATCGCGATGCCGAACGTTTCTTCTTGTGACCCAAAGGGTTACGGTTAGAGGGGCGACTTCTGTTTTTCACAGAACGCGGGAGGATAGTGTCCAGTTTCCGAACAGTGTCAGGATTCCGTATACCCTATTCTGTAGCGCCTTATCTTGTCATAGAGGGTGGTTCTTGATATGCCGAGCAGTTTTGCGGCCTTCTGTTTGTTGTATCCTGTTTTTCTCAGCACCTCTTGTATCATCTTGCGTTCCATCTCCTGAAGGCCGCCTTCGGGGACGGACACTTGCGAGCGAAGGTTTTCATCCTTGAGCATGTGTTTTTCTATTGTGTTTTCGGCGAGTGTGAGCAGGCGTGCCACTTCATTTTTCAGCTCGCGAACGTTACCGGGCCAGTCATACTTCACGAGAGCATCAAATGCGCTCTTTTCTATTCTTACTCCTCTGTTAGCCTGTTTGAGGAAATGGGCCAGCAGGACTGGTATGTCTTCTCTGCGCTGGCGCAGCGGGGGGATATTCAGGGCAACGGCATTTATGCGGTAGAAGAGGTCCTGTCTGAATCTGCCTCGTGCCACATCGTCGTTCAGGTCACTGTTTGTTGCGCAGAGCAGGCGTACTTTTGTCTGGACATGGTGCGTTGCGCCCAGGGGACGGACACTTTTCTCCTCCAGGACACGCAACAGCTTCGCCTGCATCTCCCGCGGCATACTGCCGACCTCATCAAGAAACAGAGTCCCGTTGTCTGCGGCAACGAAGAGACCTTTCTTGTCGGCAGCGGCGCCTGTGAAAGCGCCTCTCACATAGCCAAACAGCTCACTTTCCATGAGAGAAGAGGGCACGGCCGCGCAGTTAAGAGGGACAAACTGCCCTTTGCAGCGGCTGAGGTCATGGACATACCGGGCCAGCACTTCCTTGCCCACGCCAGTTTCGCCAGTAATGAGCACGGGCATACCGGTACGTGCGACCTGCTTTGCAGTGCTCATAACTTCGCGCATGGCGTCGCTGTCGTATACGAGCCTGCATGGCGCCGTCAAATCACCAAGGGTTTCGACCGTCTTTGGCTGCTTCATCCCGGTACTGTTCTCAAAGACCTTAACCACAGTCATCACGTTGTCAATCGAGGCGTACTCAAGCGCCTTCTCAACCTGCAACCTGAGAACGAGCTCAGTTATCTTCTTGGCCAGGGGACTGTTCTTGTACGAATCGCGGTATCTCTCGGGCAGCGATTCAAGAATTGAACTGCTTTCATCGAGCAGCTCCCTGAGCATATTCGAGGCAGCCTTGATTTTCCCGCCAAGCGCCATCAGCGCGGCGAGATGGTACTTGACATTGAGATACCGGTGGCGCCAACCCGACTTCAACTGCTCACAGAACTGCTGCATCCTCTCTGCTGTTGATTGGTCAAACCTTTTCTCGGCAAGCAGTATCAGCGATTCGGCCACGGCGCAATCGCTTTTCAGAAGAATGTCATCCGTTTTCCTCGAGACAGAGACCGCTTCCTTGAGGGCTTTTCTTGCCTCGCCGAGCCTGAATGTCCGTGCCCGGGCTTCCGTCTCGCAGATCAGCACTCGCGCTTTGCCAATCAGGAATCCCGCGGCACTGAACTGCCTCTTTGCTTCGCGAGTGTAGTGAAGTGCCGCTATGAAGTCTCCTTTTGAAAGGCGCAGACGGGCAAGGAGCACCTGGCAGACAGCAACACCGTAGCTCCATTTCAACCTGCGGCAGATAGCCAGCGCTTCCTCACCGTATCGTTTCGCCTCGGCGAGGACGCCGATCTCCATCAGCATACCCACATACGCGATGTATGTGCGGGCCAGCTCAAGTCCATCCGTGCCACCCGACTCCTGAAGGGCTTTTTCCATGTAGTGAAATCCGTCCCGGTATTCCCCCTTCTGGGCATACAGCACGCCCAGAAGCCAGAGGCAATCTGACAGAGCTACTTTCCGCCCGAGACCCGAGAATACAGAGAGAGCCTTTGTCGCATCGAGAATTGCCGCATCAATCCTGCCGAGCCGTGACTTGAGCATAGCTGTGTTGTGCAGCGCAAAGGCGTGTTCCCTGCTTGCCGGAAGCGTCTGGTATATGCCCACCGCTTCTTCCCACCTGGCGAGCGCTTTTCTGTATTCTCCCTGGCGCCCTGCCGTTTGCGCCAGGTCGGATATGTTACGCGCCAGGATTTGTCCTGATATGCTTCTCTCTTTGCATATCCGCAGCGAGCGGTTGTAGAACCTATCGGCAGCGCTCATGTCTCCCTTGAGGACGTAGCAGTCACCAATGTAGTTGAGGACGGAGGACACAATTGAGAAATCCTTGCTTTCCCGGGCCCTTTTCCTGGCTGCGTGGAGGTGCTCAAGGGCTTTTTTCCATTTGCCTTCGTCGAGGTAGGACTTGCCCAGCAGGAGCTGTATTCTTGTGCGAGCTCCCTTGGTCGTTTTGCGGCGCATGAAACGCCTGAGCATACGCCGCGCTTGCGGGTATTCGCCGGCCGCGAAGGAGCGCTCCACTCCCTCGACAAGACGATTGAGAATTTCCCTTGAGACTGCTTTCACCTGTCAATCTCCGTTCCTGTCAGTGCTGACCAGACTCTCCCGGGACGGGCTGGCGCACGGCGGCCGACCTGAAAGACAGAACTATATCAAGATAGAAGGAGAAAAGCAATTCTGTCTTCAAGTAGAATCTCCCCGCGACCTGCGCCGGACAAGTAGCGCTGCTTGCGACAGCAGAAGAACACGCATTCAGAAATTATGGTAATCTGCGCAGAATTTCCATTGACAAAGAGCGATAAGATGCTATAATGTTATTGAAAATGATTTGCAGTTGCATTTGCAGGTAGGGATTTGCAGAAATGAAGCCGGCAGAGCAGTTGTTCAGAGACTACCTCAAGTCGAAAGGTCTGCGGCTCACCCGTGAAAGGGAAGAGATTCTCAAGGAGATAATGAAGATCCACGGGCATTTCGAGGTGGAGGATATCTACCTGAGACTGCGCAGGAAGAAGGTGAAGGTATCGCAGACAAGCATTTACAGGACCCTGCCCCTGCTTGTGGAGAGCGGAATCGTGCAAAAGACCCCCTGCGACAGGATGAAAGCCAGATACGAGCACGTTCTCGGCCACAGGCACCACGACCACATGGTGTGTATCAAGTGCGGCAGAATCATAGAATTCAGCAACGAGAGGATAGAGCGGTTGCAGGAGGAAGCCGGCAAGAAGTACCGGTTCGAGATTCTCGGCCACAGGCTTGTATTGAGCGGCCTGTGCGAGGAATGCAGGTGAGTTCTTTGCAGTGCCGTCGAAAGAGGGTGGCAGTGACAGCGGCGGCAGGGTCGTCCGACTCCTGCGGCCATCTTGAGAGAGGTGGATAGAGAATGCCAAAGCGGGTCCCATTGACAGAGCTTGTAGCCGGCAAGCCGGCAACCATTGTTGAGATACAGGCCGGCCAGGGCCTTATCAGGCGTCTGGAGGCCCTCGGCGTCAGAATCGGGCAGAAGGTGGAGAAGGTCAGCGGGCCGTTCATCAGGGGGCCCGTGACGGTGAGAGTCGGCAACATCCGGGCGGCGATAGGATTCGGCGCCGCCAGCAAGGTAATTGTTGAGATAGAGGAGCAAGAATCATGAAGATTCTGCTTATGGGCAATCCGAACGTGGGCAAGAGCGTCGTCTTCAACAGGCTCACCGGGGCGACTGTTATCACGTCGAATTACCCGGGCACGACGGTCGAGTTCACAAAAGGCAGCATGAGGATTGCGGGTGAGAAGGCCGAAATCATAGATGTTCCCGGCACCTACACTCTTGAGCCCACCTGCAAGGCGGAAGAGATTGCAGTCAAGATGGTCGATGAGGGAGATGTCCTGGTCAACATCGTTGATGCCACAAACCTGGAGCGGAGTCTGAATCTGACGCTGCAGCTTCTCAAGCGGCGAAAGCCGATGGTAGTTGCGCTGAACTTCTGGGATGAGACGAAGCACACGGGTATAAAGATAGATGTCGAGAAGCTTGAAGAGACGCTGGGCGTCCCATGTCTACCTACTGTGGCGGTGACTGGCGAGGGCATCAAGGCGCTTGTTGAAAAGATACCTGAAGCCAAGGTTTCAGCTTACGATTATGAGGATGGCGAGAGGTGGCATGAAATAGGCAATATCGTCGAGGCGGTCCAGAAAGTGACACACCGCCACCACACGTTCCTTGAGCGCCTCGGGGATGCGTCTGTAAAACCACTGACCGGTATTCCACTCGCCATTGTGGTCATACTACTCTCCTTCTTTGGAATTCGTTTCATCGGCGAGGGATTGATAGGCTATATGGAGCCCCTTTTTGAAAAATACTGGTCTTCCGTAATGCTCGTGGTTTCCGACTGGATGGGGAACGAAGGCTACCTGCACAACATCATCATCGGAGAACTCTCCGACGAAGAGGTCGGCACCTTCATTGGAGAAAAAGATGGCAAGAGAATTGTTCTGATTCACGAAGAGATAGGCGAAGTGACTACGAAAGACGGGAAGAAGATAGTCATTATCGAGGAGGAAGATGAGACTGTCGAGCGCCCCTACGATGAGGTGATAAAAGAGATTGAAGAAGATGAGAGAGACAAGTGTGGTGAAGAACACTGGCTCGTTGTGCAGAGAGAGCGGATGACGGATGAGGAGATAGGCGAGATTGTCATAAAACCCGATGGCGAGAAAGTCGTTCTTATCGAGGAGGAAGGAAAAACGGTCAAGCGTTCTTTTGAAGCAGTGATAGAGCAAATCAAGCAAGACAAGAGCGCCAAGCCGGCTGAGATAACCATACTTATTGTGGAACGGGAGAGAACGATAGCCGAGGCAAGTGAGGAAGCTGTTGAGGAAAGCGCAGCCAAGATAGTCGAAGAAGATGGCGCATTAGTCGCGAAACGGATAGACTATGGCGAATCTTTCGGACTTCTGACAACAGGCCTGTTCGTTCCGTTCGGCGCAGTTCTGCCTTACATACTGGCGTTCTACCTGATTCTCTCATTTCTGGAGGACTGCGGCTACCTGCCGAGGCTGGCTGTCCTTGTGGATAACATAATGCACAGAGTCGGGCTGCACGGGATGGCGATAATACCCATGATGCTGGGCCTGGGATGCAACGTGCCGGGAGCGCTCTCCACAAGGATAATGGAGAGCAGGAAGGAAAGGCTTATCTCCGCAACGCTTATGGCAATATGCATTCCGTGCATGCCGCAAATCGCAATAATTGTCGGCCTTGCCGGCAAGTTCGGCGCGATGGCCCTGCTCCCAATATTCGGGACTTTATTTATTGTATGGATAGTCCTCGGAATGATAATGAACAGGTTTCTGAAGGGCGAAAGCCCTGAAATCCTGATAGACGTGCCTCCGTACAGAATTCCCTACCTGAGAGGGCTTGCGAAAAAAGTCTGGATGAGGATGGTCTGGTTTGTCAAGGAAGCTGTGCCCTGGGTGCTCTTCGGGGTCTTTGTCGTAAACATCCTTTATACACTGGGGATAATTGGCTTCATCGGCGATGTCGCGGCGCCAGTAGTCACAGGTATCCTTGGACTTCCCAAGGAAGCGGTCGGAGGACTGGTGGTCGGATTTCTCCGCAAAGATGTAGCGGTAGGGATGCTGGAACCTCTGCACATGACCATGCAACAGATAATAGTGGCCTGCGTCGTGCTCGCCATGTATTTCCCCTGCATTGCCACCTTCGCAGTCCTTGTTAAGGAACTTGGCGTTTTCGACATGGTGAAGTCAGCGGCGATTATGATTCTATCCGCGCTCGTTGTGGGCGGGTTACTCAACCTTATCTTGTCTGTGCTTTGAGAGAGAAGGCGAAAAAGAGATGACACCTATCCGTGGAAGTCCACAGTGCCAAGAATAAAACCCGCGGCGTCACCGGCAAGCAACTGACCGCGGGCGGGAAAAGCGCAACGCTCAATAGCTCACGAGCCAACAAGCACACGCACTCTTCCTTTTTCTATTGTGCGCAGCGGCGGTGCGAAATTCAAGAGAAATGTCTGGAGATGACCAGATGCTAAACAAGACGTCTTTTTCAAGAATCTTTATCCAAATCGCAGTTGAGGGAATCGTGTTGGCGGTTTTTCTGCTGTTGTTGTTCCTTGCAGCCGCGCTTGCAGGGGTTGCGTAAGTGAAGCATGACAGTCCTGGACCTGCCCTGACTCTGTGGGTGAGCGGGCAGGTAAACCACTAAGTCTTGGAGAAAGAAACATGAGTAAGAACAGATTGCTGGTAGTTATGGCGATTGCGGGTTCCCTGTCGGCTTTGGTGATTCTGAGTTCTTCCATCGCTTACGCTCAGGAACAACTTGAAACGAAGCTGAAAACACCCGCCCCAGAAGAAAGACCCGTGGAGAACGCAAAGGAAGTTCCATCCAAACCGCACTCTTTGGTTCTCGAGGACATCGTGGTAACGGGAACCAAGTCGGAGAGGTTGCTGGTAGATGTGCCGGTGAGGACCGAGCTTATCTCAAGAATGGACATTGAAGTAAAAGGCGCTGTGGACCTTTACGAGATTCTGGAAGGCATCCCGGGTATAAGGGTGGAACAGCAGTGCTCCTACTGCAACTTCAGCATCCTGAGGATGCAGGGACTGGATGCGGGCCACGTGCAGGTGTTGATTGACGGCATGCCTATCTATTCGGGTCTTGCCTCGGTGTACGGGTTGCACCAGATTCCCGCCTCGTTTATCGAGAGGGTTGAGATTGTCAAGGGCGCAAGCTCGGCTCTGTACGGCAGCAGCGCCATAGCCGGGGTAATAAACATCATCACTAAGGAGCCGGCCGAGGAACCGGCGTTTGAATCAAGCGCGAGCTTCGGGAGCCACGACACTAACAGGCATTCATTCGCAGCGTCCGGCAAGCGCAAGAACGTAGATATGATGCTTGGCTTCCAGAAGCATGTTGGCAGAGAGATAGACGAAGATGGCGACGGCCTTACCGACCGGGTCAGGTTCGATAACGCGGGCGGGTTGCTCAAGGTAAGGTGGAAAAACCTGCTTGGACCTGATGACCAGCTCACCTTTTTCGGCCGCACGAGCGACGAATCCCGTGCCGGCGGCGAGCTGGCGACTTTTGCCAATCCCTTTGCGGAATCCGCGGAAAATATCAAGACAGAACGGTATGAAGCGATACTCGGCTACAAGAAGAAGATTGATGAGAAAAATGAGATTTCTCTGAACTTCGGTTTTACCGACCACAGTCGCATCGCTACTAACGATTCCTTTCTCGGCGATTACATGGACACTCATGGCGGTGTAGTACCCCCGGTTGATGAAATGGAACCGTACATCGCAGATGAGAACCTCTATGCGGCGGATTTGCGCTTCTCCCATACAACAAGCAAGAAGCTCCGTGTGATGGCTGGAATGCAGTACATCAGGAACGAGCTTGAGGAAAGAGGCAAGTACGTGATAGTAGACCCCGCCGACCCCGATTATGGTCTGACCTACAGGTCCGAGAGCAAGAAGCACGCAGACGAGATCGGCCTCTATCTCCAGGGTGAAATCCCCCTAATAGAGAAGAAGCTGGAGCTCGTGCTGGGGACAAGGTACGACACTCACAAATCGGCCGACAGTTTCGGCGGTTCCGGCGATGCCGCTCCGCCAGGGAAAATCAAGCTGAAGTACGACGAGGAAGCTGTCAATCCCAGGCTTGCCCTGCTGTTCAAGCCTGCTCCCGAAATCGCGGTTCGAACAAGTCTTGGCACTGGCTTCAGAGTCCCTTACGGCTTCAGCGAGGACCTGCACCTTTGCAGCGGCTCACCGAGGGTCTACAAGGGCACGGGCCTGAAACCAGAAAAATCTCTCAGCCTAAACCTCGGCGCGGACTATACCGCGAAGAAGTATAGCTTTGGCATCAGTCTGTTTAGAACCAACCTCAAGGACAAAATAGGGTTCGTCGATGCCTCTCCCACAGCCGCGGCGCTGGGGTACACTTACGAATGGGCAAACATAGACGACGCCTATACTCAAGGGATAGAATTGTCCTCGAAAGTGCGCCCGATTTCGAAGCTCACTCTTGACGCCTATTTGACCTTCACCGAGGCTCAATACAGGAACCAGCGGGAAGACTGGGTAATAAACCATCCGGAGTATGCCAGTGACGGCAGATGGATTCCGCGCGTTCCCCAGACGACGGGAGGAATGAACGTCAGCTACAGGCCGGGCAAGTGGGGCCTTTCGTTGGGCGCACATCACCGTGGCAGAATGTATATCGATTATTGCAAGGATGAAGATGTGGCTGACCCGGAATCCAAAATCAAGTACACCCAGGGCTACTGGATAGTGAACGCCAAGATAATGTGTCACGTGTCCCAGAATACCGCCTTCTACCTGGGCGCCAAGAACCTGTTTGACAGAACTCAGAAGGAGAGACACCCGGACGATGCCGCATTCATGTACGCGCCCTATACCGGCAGAATCATCTACGGCGGAGTGGAAATGAAATTCTGAGCATCGCGCCCGAAATCCTGCAGCCGCTTGTAGACCAGTTGCGCGAAGGCGGCATCATGGTGAGCCCGGTCGGTGAAGACACGGCCAACAGCGTTCTCAAGAAGATTACAAAGCTTGCCGAGGGGATTGCTGTCAAAGACATAACAGGCGTCGCATTCGTCCCCATGACCGGCGAAGCGCAGGAGGAGAAGAAGTAACTTCAGAACCTATTCGTGCACGTAGGCCCACTTCCCGATTCGCTGGATTACGTTTGCGCTTCCTGTCTCGTCGGGAACGGCATCTCACTTGACGAGGTGGAGAAACTTTGCTATGCCCAGGGCTGGAAGCCTCGTCAACATCCAGGCGGCAAAGCTCCCAGAGGAACACTCTCCGAGGGGTACAGTCAAGTACTTGCGAAGCACCTTGGGGTTGTTGCACAACGTGTTCATGAAAACTGATGGGTATTTGTGTAGGAACCTGGTCAGGCGAAGAGAAATGCTCAAATCCTTGTCGAATTCAGCTTGGCAGAGATCTGCGTAAGAGGAAAGCTGTCTCTCAGAGAAATCCCCCGTTTCAAACGCCAACTCGGCGGTCTTGGCGGCCAACTGGCCCGACCTGATTGCATAGGCGATTCCTTCACCGTAGAACGGATCCACGAACCCGGCCGAATCACCGACCAGGATTGCTCTTGAAGAGACAAGGCGCCGCGGAAGTCCCCCGCAGGGAATCATGGCGCCCTTGGGATTCAGGTCGCTGAGCGGAAAACCGCGGTCGAGCCAAAACTGTTTCATTGCCTGCCTCGGATTATTCAGAAGAGACAGGGGCCCGCCAACGCCGACGGAATAGTAATCACCGTGGTGGAAAATCCACCCATACCCAAATCCTGCCACACCGAAATAGATATCGATTACCCTGTCCCTTATGTCCTCAAAAGGGTCCGGGCTCATAACCGGATAATCCTGTTCCAGGCAAAAACCGATTTCATGCGGTCGGTCAGGCCTTCTTACGCATCCTATTAGCTTACTGGTGGCACCAGCGGCGATAATCGCTATCTTTGCGGCATACTGCCCATTGTCCGTAGAAGCTACAGCCTTATCGTTGAGTAGGTCCAGCGAACGAACAGATTGATATGCCACTTGTGCGCCAACAGCGATCGCTTCTTTCAGCAGGAAATCGTCTAACTTCGAGCGAGTCACCAGGACGGCAATCAGGTCATCGAGCGTTGCCTCAGCAGACCTCGCCCTGAAGTGAGTTCTGGCGCCATAACACTTGCCGTTGAAGAGCCCTTCAGGTACAGGAAAGTCCAGGTATCCCATTGCGCGCAACGAGAATGCTCCCCCGCAGAGCTTCTTGCGCGGCATAGGTGACTTTTCAAGAATCAATACCCGGTATCCAGCGAGCGCCAATTTGTACGCGGCAGAAGACCCTGCAGAACCCGCACCGACAATGAGTACGTCCCACAGTCCACCAGATGGCGAGCCCAACGATTGCTGCCAGTGGGCTTCTTGCAGGTTCCTGTCCAACGTGCTCCCCTTGACTCGCTGCAGGCATCAGACGGGTGCGAAATCCTCTGGTCGGCGAAGGATTTACGCCAAGAAACATACCATAAGTGCAGCCCCGCGGGTTGTCAAGAACCTTCCTATCTGCAAATGAAACTGCTGCGTAAGCTGACGTCCGCAAAAAGTAACCGAGCTGGAGGGGGAGGATTCGAACCTCCAAAAACTGATTAACAGTCAGCCGTGATACCAGTTTCACTACCCTCCAATGACTAAAAACAAAAAAAGCCCCGGAGCCAGACGGACCCCGGGGCCTGCTCTTCGCAGGACCTATCGAGGCCCGGCTCGGTTGTTATTGTTGCTACCTGCTGCTTTGAACATAGCCAAAACTCCTGTTACCCAGATATATGACGCCAACACAGAACCCCAACCTGCTGAAAAACCCGAAACTGGTCGTGAGAATCCGGGAATGAAACTGCCGCGTAGGGGGGGAGCATGGCGGGGTTGCTACGGTGAATTTGATCGATTTTGAACATTGGTGATTAGAGTGCGGCACAAAGCATCGGGGCTTTATTTCATTTCTTTCGGTAAATTGAAAATGAGAAGACGGTCGTAGCAATTCCATGCGTAGATGTATTTCTTGTCCATATCCAGTTCCATTCCCAGGCTTTCATTCTCTTTGAAAGGCAAGGAAAAATTACATATTGTTTTCGGTTTCTTTTTGTCGGTAAAATCGAACACTACCAGGTTTTTCTTTTTGGCCCCGATCACAACGAACATTTCCTTTGTGATAATTGAGTCCGCCTCGCTCTCGAACTCCGCTTTCCCGAAGGGTACCGGCTTTGCGGGATCTGAAACGTCTATGCCTTGCACGTAGAACTTCTTTACGTCTTGCTCTTTCTTCCAGAATTGCACCCAGGCGCAATCTCCGCCCGCTGTCAGCACCTTCAGGCCACTTTCTTTAATGCTGCAGACGCCTTTCGGCTTGCCGCCCTTTATGCCGGAGAGGCTGTAAATCGAAAGCCCTTTTGAACTTTCCGTTACATATAGCATGCCTTTCTGAATACAGTAGCTGCTCGGTTTTTCGCACACGCAAACTATTTTCTTGGCGTTCTTCGGACTGGAAACATCGTAACACAACAGGCCTTCACGGGTTTCTGCGAATAGATACTTACCGCTGACCCTGAAACTCTCGAGTTTTTCAATCTCTACGAGACCGGTGAGCTTTGGTTTCTTTGCAGACTTTACGTCGTATATCTTGACTCCTTTTGGCGATTTTATATAAACTCGTGAATTGTCGTAGCGGATCCAGTCATTGCCGAACGTTATCATCGACCCACCGTCTTCCGGATGAAGGACCTTCCCGACGACTTTGAGTTTTTTCTTCGAGACCTTAATCACCCAGAAGTTCTGTTTGGAGTCGTAGGTGTAAATGTAGGATTTGTTGTGGCGAAGCCCATGCAATAGGTGAAATCCCTCAAAGAGGGGGTAGGGGATTCTTATAGATGACTCGACCTTCGGTTTCTTGGGATTTGAAATATCCAGAACACTCAGTCCCTTTTCCGAATCGCCGCTGATTATATAGGCTCTTTTCCCCGCTATGCAGACATAACATGCACCATTTGTCTCCTTGGTCTTGTAGCTTCCGGCAAGCTTGAGTTTCTTTGCTGGTTCGCTATTTGCATCATCGATAGCCACAACAAGGAACAAAAGCCCGAATAGAACTGCCGAAACTGCAATTACCGGAATCCGCAAAAAACACTCTTTTTTCATGCCGATGTTCTCCAGATGAAACCTTTGTACGGCCATCGCAGACCCTTTCGGCAACATATTAGTGGGATAATCTGCCTTCTGCAAGCGAAATCCTCTGGTCGGCGAAGGATTTACGCCAAGAAACATACCATAAGTGCAGCCCCGCGGGTTGTCAAGAACCTTCCTGTCTGCAAATGAAACTGCCGCGTAAGCTGGCCTGCGGTATCTCCGGCGCCTGCCCCGGCATCGAGGCAATCCCACCCGAATGGCGCCACAAGCTCGAAAACCGCCCCCACATAGAGTCCCTCGCCAAGAAACTTGTCGCAAGGAAATTCGAATACTCGGGGCAAATTCAAGTTGACAGGGCTGCCACTTGATTTCGATGGTCTTTCTACCGGTATTGCCAGCGTTGTCAGTCGCCTTTATCTCGACCTTGACAAATCCACAATCTCGGTGTACATTTGAATACAAGCGAGTTCCCGTCGTTTCCAAACGATCTAGCTGTGCGGGGGAAATTGGGTATGCTTATGGCGCTCCTCAAAGGCAAGCTCTCTCGTGAGCAGGAAAACATGGAGGATATTCTCACATCGAATGTCTTCGGTGCATTGAAATACATGAAATCCCAACAAGCTCTGCTGTCGTTTCTTGCCCAAGCTCAGGAGCCAGATACCAAGGAACAGCCTCTCCTTTGGCTCAAAGATATAGACGAGGCTAAGGTAAAGTACTGCTTCTGGCCGTGGTGGCAGGAACCCGACTGTATCGGTTGCGAACCTGATGTTGTCTTGGGAATTGATTGTCACGGCGGCCAAAAACTTCTCATCCTTGTTGAGGCAAAGTTCCACTCAGGCAAATCGTCAGAGGAAGATGAAAAGGAGGAGCACCCGACCGATCAGCTGGCGCGGGAATGGGGAAACCTGATTCAGAGAGCTACAAAGGAAAATAAGGAACCTGTGCTCATATATCTGACAGCGGGTTTCGGCTGTCCAACTGATGCAATTCACGTTTCCAAGAAGAGCTTCGAAAAGAAACCTGTCGGTCAATCAGCCCGTTGGCCATTCACGTGCCTCTGGCTTTCTTGGCGACATTTACCGACGATACTTAAGAGCAATGGCAACCCTATTCTTCAGGATTTGCTGGCAGTCCTAAAGCGGTTGGGCCTGACTTTCTTTGCAGGATTCTCGGAGGTCAAATATCCTGGGCCTATTGGCTGGTCTTTCAGTAGAGGATTCGACTGGACGATATCAACACCAGTGCGGGCAATGACTTGGAGGTTTGAGACATGAGTGAAGACGGGAAAAATATTGTCAGCATGTTCAGCGAAATGCGGAAAGTGTGCCAGGAAGTATCCCAGCTGCTGAGAACATGTGATTCTCTTTTCAAAGATGAAGGCTGGAACTTGCCGCCTAAGTATGAGAATGTCGCCTTGACTAATCATTCAGCCGCTATTTATGCACCAGCTTGGTGGCTGCCGTATTACGTGTTCAGATTTTATAAGAACAAATCGCATCCCGGTCTTCTTGCCTTCGTTTCGGCCATTTTCGACAACGCTAATGACAAAAAGCCTAAGAGAGTTGAGCAAGCGCTTCTTACAGCAGGATGGTGTGATTATGGCAATGGCAAAGATGTCAGTGGTTGGGAGTATTACTATGCTTCAGTTCACATTTACATAGATGGAGCTACAGACGATGGAGAGTGGTATAAGGCTGAACTCCAGAAAATCTGGCCGAAGGAGAAAAAAGAAGGAGTGAAAGTATCAACCTTCGCTATTCCCTTAATCGAGATAACGGATACGAAGCAGCTTCGAGAAAAAGTTGTGCTACCGTTAACGCGTCGAATTGAACAGAAGAAAGATATTCAGTAGCTGCAACCAAACGGATTGATCAGAGGGAGGGTGAAGATGCCACCAGATTTGGTGAAATGGGGGACCCTCATAGCTTCCGCGAGTGCTGTGGATCAAGCGAGCAAAGCTTCCGCAGCTGCTGAAGCCACGAGAACGGAGGTCCGAGCAACTCGGGCCGAGTTGGCCGATCTTAAAAGAGGACTGGCTGTCGAGGCTGAAGCGAAGGAGGCGTTGCGACGTTTGAAACAACTCGTCTACGAGAAGCGTAAACAGTTGGACAAGGCAGCCACCTTAGTTCAAACTAATCCCATGGGCGCGTTCATGTTGACGGCAAGAGCGGTCTCTGCACTTCAAGGGTTAGACGCATCCATGTTCGAGGACTTCGCTGATAAGGAATATTACGACTCGGCCATAGAAAAAGCAGGAGACCTGTCTCGCCAGATGGAAGCTAAAGTGGGCCAAGATAAGCTCAGGAACCTGACAAGAATCATGAAGCTCGCCGAACAATGCTCATCAGCCGACTATGCTATCACGCAGCTCTATCCGATCGTTCAGAATGCAAAGGGAAACGAGAAAGAAAAAGCCGTGTCCAAGCTTGTCAAAGTGGCAACAGCAAGAAATCAATCATACTGTCAGCTATCCGCTCTGGTCGAGGAGATGCCAGAGCTGAATGCCACTAACTTCCCCTTCTTGATAAGCATTGAGCAGTGGAAGCAGCACAAGAAGGAACAGGCGAAAAAAGCTCTCCTTGAATTCCAATGCATGATTCTCTTGTGTAAGGCAGATGGCAAGATAGCACCCGAGGAGAAAGAACAAATTCTGTCTTTTGGGAAGAAAATCGGCCTGTCTGACAGCGAGATTTCCGAGACTTTTTCCGCAACAAGAAGCCTGAGTTTCAAGGGAAGCACCCATACTCACGGAGAATTAGTGGGCCTATTTGTCAGGCTTGCTGATGTCGCGCAGGCAGACGGAGTCGTTGCTCCCGAAGAGCACCAGATACTGGCTACTCTTGCGAAAGCCTTTGATCTCAGCAAGAAGGAGATAAACTCCGCCGTCGGAGCTGAATCAAGAGCAGAGCGATACCGAAGAATCACTACCAAGCACTTCCGTGGAATCACCAAGAAGGGAGTATTTCATGAGTCAAGTCCAAAAGGTTCTGTAGTTTCGCATCTCCACATCTCCAAAGCGTGTAACGAGCGGAAGGCGTAGCCTGAAGCGAGTTACACGCTTATGCGGCCACCATGGCCGCTTCCGTCACATCACTTGCCGGCGTTTCTTCCTCCATGTCAAGATACTGGCGTTCCAGCCACTCCTCGTTAGTCTCCATCGCCAGCGCAGATATTAGGCGCAGACACGACCCTTCGTCTGGAAATATCCTCACTACCCGCGTGCGGCGCTTGAGCTCTTGGTTGTACCGCTCCAGCATGTTTGTAGAACGCATCCTTCTGCGGTGTGACGCCGGAAGCGCGTACACCCCAAGTATTTCCTCCCCATGCTCCTCCAAAAGTTCTGCTACATTGGGATAGTCCGCCTCCAGCGCTTCCACTGCATCGCGCAGGCTCCTTCGCGCCTGCTCCAGCGTCGCCGACTGTGTTATCCCACGAAGCAGCTCCAGAACCCGCCCGCGATCCTTCTTTCTCACATGCCCCAGGATGTTCCTCACAAAATGTACCTGGCACCTCTGCCACACTGCACCGGGAAAGCTCCTCTCTATCGCGCAGCGAAGCCCCTTGTCGGCGTCTGACACAATGAACTTCACTCCCCGAAGACCACGCGCCTTGAGTTGCTCAAACGGCTCCGACCAGGTAGACTCCGTCTCCCCGTGAGAAATCCATGTCCCCAGTATCTCCCGGATGCCGTCTTCTCTTACACCCACCACTATCAGCACTGCCTTGCTTACAACATGCCCTCCATGGCGCACCTTTTCGTAACGAGCATCCACTACGAGGTAGGGGTAAGACTTCTCCAGTCGCCGGTTGCGCCAGACCTGAATCTCTTCCTCAAGCCTCTTCGTAAGAACCGAGACCTGGCTGCGCGAGATGTCCAGACCGCAAAGAGCCTCGCTTATCGCCTTCACCTTGCGCGTTGAGACACCATTGAGGTACATCTGGACTACTGCCAGCACCAGAGCCTTCTCGCTGCGCTGGTAGCGCTCGAAAAGCTCCGTCTGGAAGTTCCCTTCCCGGTCCTTGGGCACCATGAGTTCGAGCTTTCCCACGCGCGTCTTGAATGCCCGCGGCTTGTACCCGTTGCGCCACCCCCTGCGCTGTTCTGAACGCTCATAGTGACCTGCTCCAAGAAATCTCTCCATCTCTTTTTCCAGAAGTTCCTGAATCATAACCTGCAGCAGGTGCCGCAGAGCGTCACCTCCGTTCTCACTTCCCTCTTGCCAAAGAGCAAGCAAATCACTACAATCTTTCTTGCGAGCCACCTGTGCACCTCCTTTGGTGAAGCCGAAAACTCTTGGAGATGCACTCGGCTCGCTTCTTTTTCAAGCCATTTCTACAGAAATTATAGGACTCAATCT
>DAOVDS010000358.1 GCA_030669415.1 bacterium | reverse complement strand
CGGTATATGGTCACGAGTTCCCATTTCATGTAGTCGGTGTTCCGACGTATGTCTGCTTCCTGAGCATCAAGCCCGTACCTTTTCTCCGCCGAAGACTTATGGCTCACACGCACGTAACCCGCGGCGCTCATTGCCGTGCTATCTGGTTTGTGTACTGCTTTCACTCCTGGCGTCCTCGTTTTCCATCGGTAGTTGGATGCGCCTTGGTTCGAAAAGTTTGTCTCTGGCGTTGTGGAACACGCGTTGTGCGGCGTTGAATGTTTCGACATCTATAATTGGCTCGTGACTTCCTCGCTTGAGCACTCCTTTATGCCGGTAATACCCGGCATAGAAAGGACGGTCCACGATGTTACTGATAGAGGAATCTCCCCACTGCTTGCCAAGGGACGGCTTCACACCACTGGCATCTAATTCCTTGGCGATTCCAAGTAACGTTTTCCCTTGTAAACGTAATCTGAATATGCGGCGAATGACCTCAGCTTGTTCCTCATCGACAACGAGGCTGCCCGACTCCACCTTGTAGCCGTATGTCACGCGACCGATGCAGGATATGCGCGCTACGACACGGAGAAGAACGAGACGCACCACGCAGACAAGATGTGGTCTCTTGCACTCGCTGTGCATGCCGCAGGAGGCCAGAGGCGAAAGAGAAAGAGAAAGGCAATTGACGCTTCCATCGTGTAGATGCTCGCCAATTTGATATATAACTGGCGTGCGATGCTTTTTTGAACTATTTGTGTATATATACCCGAATTTCCCGGGTTTTTCCAGAATCTCACACCTTCCTTAGAAATGTTACGGCAACCTGAGAAGGAGAGGAGAACCTTTGGTAAGACTCAAGTCGATCTCGAGAAAGGCTCCTGAGATGTTTGCGGAGTAGCCTGCCCCACTTGTATCGACGAGTTCGATTGTACCGTCCGGCAGATCCCACCCGGAAATGGATATGTTCAAAGTCCCGGCGAAGTCTGCACTTCTGGAAAGCAGGAATATGTATGGCCGGTTGGCGATAATCTGGATGCCATGTCCGCTGTAGTTGTGCCGTGTGAGCAAGTTCGTGTCGTAGTACGTGCGGAGGTTGTCCAGATATGCTGTGTCAGTGTACCCGCCTGAGTAGTAATTGAAGCCGTCCAGCGGGTCGCCATTCCAGAGAGCACCCCCACTCGCCTGAAAATCCATGATTACCGTTTTCAGTTGTGAGGGCGCAAGAAGATTGTAGGAGTCTGGATGGAGCAGTCCTACCGTCTTGTATCTGTCAAGAGCGGATGGGTCTGCGGCAATTTCATCCTCACTCACACATTCAAACGGCAGCCCGGCGTCCAGAAAGGCCTTGACCTGTTTCATTGCGCATAGGACGCTGTAAGTGTTGTCGGCGTAGTATTTTCCCCATTCGAACTCCGTGTCCAGAAAGGCGAAGTCTGCGCTTGAGAATTTGTCCACTTCCGGGAGGGCGATTATATCTTTCATTGCCATGATTTGCGCTTTCTCCGCTGCAGTCCACTGGCCTGAAACTGGACTTGGAGTACCAATCGGAACCTGCCACCACAGAAAGTGCTGGACTCCCCATGTCTTCGCCATATATGTCCACGCGGCAATTTTAGTTGACAGGTCGGATGGGGTTACTTCTCTTTCCGTCTGAAGCATAAATGCCTTGCCGTTTGCCCTAACTGCCCTTACCATTGGCTGCATGAGATAGGGGACTGGGGACATCTCCCCGCTGACGACCTCTAAGAGGTTGGTGGAGACTTGCGGCGCAACACGAATCACATCTATATATGGGCAACTCAGTATGTACAAATAGTCGCCTCCGAACGCTTCCGCAACAAGCCCGTTGTCCACCTCTCCCCATAGCGGGGATGCACAAGGCCACGCAACTACGATATGGTCGGGGTCCAGTGCTTTCAGTTTGGCGCTGAAGTGGTCAAGGGACTCCCGCTTTTTCTGCAACCTGAAGCGAGTCCATTCCTGCCACTCGCTTCGGGTGTCTGGACCTGCCTGGCTGAACTCCTCGAGCGGGTAAGGTGGTGTCTTGCCGTACAGCCCCTCGGTATAGGCCGAGTAATCCGCGAAGCCTGCAATCCCGTAAGTGTATCCACCCGGGTAGTTGTATTCTCCGGTGAAGAATATGCACAACTCCCAGGCCAACAGAGCAGGATGATACCTGTAGCGCGCAACCGCGGCCTCGTAGAACCTGTCCACCTCCATATAGAAACCGGGGTGGTAGAAGATTGGTAGTGAAAGTTCGCCCGGCGCCACCAGTCTTCCGCTTACCATATCCGGGTGCGCGGCAGGATTGGGGTCATAGGTGACGAATACCGCGTCAGGATGCGCCGTGTCTGCGAACCATGCGGGTGCAAAGCGAGCATCCAATCCCAACATTACATACAGTCCTTGCTGGTGGGCGTAATCCATTAACTCATCTATCCTGCTCCAGTCATAGACGCCCTGGACACTTTCTACAAGACGCCATGTGAGCTCAATTTCCACCACCTCAAAACCATCCGCTTTGGCGGTGTCCATAGCAGCCTTCACCTCAGCGTTGGTTTGTTTGTCCATCTCATGCCCCACCGTCCAGGCATTTATTGTGTATGGCTGGCCGTTAAGAAGCAAAGTCGGAATAGAGTCAACCAACTGAACTTTCGTCGCGGTCGGCACCGGCGCCGGAGAAAACCGGTGGCGTTTCTTGCTGCATTGCGTCAGAAGGCATAAGCAGCTGGCAGCGCACGCAAGAAGAACCAGAACAAGCCTTGAGTTCTGCATTGTCGTTTCCCTTCCCAATACCCGGTTCACATGTGGCTGTAAACTACTCTTTGACCAACCTGACCGCATCAGCAAGCACACTGCCGTTGGCAGCGTTTGACAAGGTGACAGTGCCGGATAACCCCTGCGTGAACTTGTACGTCCCCAGAAGTTGCCACGCACCTCCACCCACATTCTGGTCAATTCGGACAACCTCTGAGCCACTGGCGTAGCTGATAGTGAATGGGGCATCCGTTGCGATAGACCCGACGGCGGGAGCGGAAGGGTACCAGACAAAGATACTATAGTTTCCAGTCTCGGGGATGATGGGCGTCCAGGTTACTTCATTTGAGCCATCCCCTCCCGGACTCCAGAAGAATCCTTTTCCATAACAGGAAGAAGGATTGGGGTAAGTAGTAGTCTCACTATTAGTCCAGGTGGACCCTGCCACGGTAATCTGCGTATCTGGCCAATCAAGGATAGGAGTCCTGGAATTCACTTCCTCGACGAGCAACTTAAAGGCGTAGAAAGAGTGTGTCCTGACATTGGCGTAGTCAATGCCTTTGTAGTTGTAAATAGAATCGGACGAGAACAGATGTGTATAGAAAGGGATGTAGCCGGTAACCTCATGCGCGAGCGAGGGGTCAAGAGCAAGGCGCAGAGTCCGTTTCAGCCACAGAGCATCCTCCTCGTCGCTGTCTGTGAAGAACGCATCTCCTCGCCAGCATTCTGGTATCCAAAGTTCCTTGGATGCAGGTACATAGCCTATCAAGAACTGCCGACTCTTGAGCAAGTCATTTTCGTTGTACCAGTCAATGCCCATTATGTCGAGATTAGCTATGTACGCAACCATCTTGAAGTAGGGGTTATCGAGGTCATTTCCCGTTGCGTCGTCCTTCCCATCGGGATAGATGGCAACAGCCGTTTTGGTGGCCGGGTCTATTGATTTAACAAGGTCGCAGTC
>DAOVDS010000283.1 GCA_030669415.1 bacterium | reverse complement strand
CGCAGGCGGCCCGGGTAAAAATCGGTGTAATCTGTGAAATCTGTGGTTTCTTCTTTTTCTGGATGAGATTGCCGCGCTTCGCTCGCAATGACGCAACTGTGTTTACCGGTGGTTTGGATTTATTTCCCCATGCTTGCGCATGGGGCTTCGGTGGTTGGGATTTTCCCCACCAGTAAATGGTGGGGCTTTGGAATTATCTCTATTACACGGCGAGCAGTGGAGAAGAACCCGCCCGCTAAGTAACCCCGCCGATGAATCCGCCCGCCGTTGGGCGCGTCTGGCGACCGTACGGCGGAGGGCTTTGGAATTATCGGTGTGAATTTGTGGTTTCGATGCTATTTTGGCGTGTGAATCCATTTTTGCTTGAAAGCGGGGCATTCCATCGCTATTCTTACACAAACCCAGCTTGGGGGGCACGTTGAAGGCTGTTGTAATCATACCTGCAAGATACCAGTCCACAAGACTGCCCGGCAAAATGCTGCTTAGCGAGACGGGCAAGTACCTTGTCCAGCACGTGTACGAGCAGGCGCTCAAGGCGCAGTTGCCGCAAGAGGTTGTTATCGCAACCGATGATGAGCGCATCCTCTCGGCAGTGACCTCGTTCGGCGCCCGGGCCGTGCTCACCTCGCGCAGCCACACCACCGGCACCCAGCGCGTGGCTGAAGCGGGGGGGGGCCTTGACGCCGACGTGGTGGTCAACGTGCAGGGCGACGAGCCGATGATTGCCCCGGAGCTCATTGACCGGCTCATAGAGGTGCTGCAGGGCCGGGAAGGCGAGGATGTCGCTACCGCGGCTTTCAGGTTCAGCGACCCGCAGCGCGCGGCGGACCCGAACCTCGTCAAGGTGGTTATGGACAACGAGGGAGGAGCGCTGTACTTCTCACGAAGCCCCCTGCCCCACTATCAGGATGCGAGCGGAGAACGTATATACTTTGGACACGTAGGAATCTATGCGTACAGGAGGGACTTCCTCCTGAAGCTGACGGGGATGGCACAGACGCGGCTCGAGGCTGCGGAGAAGCTGGAGCAGCTCAGGGTGCTTGAGAACGGGCACGGCATAAAGGTGATTGTCACCGAGCACCCGTACGCGGGGATAGACACGAGGGAAGATTACGACCGGTTCGTGGCGCAATGGAAGAAAAGAAGCCAACAGGAATAGCGAAGCTGGGACGCAAACTGGTAAGGGAGCGGCTCGACATTTTCCTGCCGTTCGCGATTATCGCGATATTCTGTCCCTGGGGCGAGACGGAGGGCTACGAGCACATCCTGCTGCCTGTCGGGGCGGTTCTGAGCCTGGGCGGGCTGTACTTTCGCGCATGGTCGATGAAATACTGCGGCAAGGCGGGCGCGTCCGAGGATGGCGTGAAGAAGCTGACCGCCACCGGCCCGTACAGGATTTGCAGAAACCCCCTGTATGTCGCCAACATATTTATAGTGGCGGGCCTTCTTGTAATATCGGAGGTTTTGTGGATAATACCCGCATTCCTTGTTTACGCCTGGGTGCGGTATGACTCCATTGTCAAGCGGGAGGAGGGAGCGCTTATCCTCCAGTTCGGCAACGAGTACGAGCAGTACAGCAGGCAGGTGCCGAGGTGGCGCCCCAGGCTGGTGCTGCCTTTTGACCGGCCGAGGCGCGGTTGGGGAGTGGTCCTGCAGCGGGAGGCTGCCGAAATAGCCTGCTGCGCCGCGGGTGCCGGGGTGCTAATCACCAAGGACCTGTGGCTGGCGGGATGGATTCTTGGGAACTGAGTTGACGGGGTACTGAGATGTTGAAGTACACATTAGCGATAGTGACAGTTTTCGTTCTGGCCGGTGCGGCTTACGCCCAGGAAGACAAGCCGCTGCCTCGCCTGGTGGTGGCCGAGTTCGCCAACAAGACTGGCGAGGAGAGCCTTGACTGGATAGGCCACGGCCTGCGCAGCGACCTGACGCGGCGCCTGATGCGCGTGAAGGAGCTCGTGGTGCTTGACACGGCCTCTTTCAGCCGGGCCCGCGACGACCTGGGTCTGGTGAACAATGACCTCTCGGACCCGAAGGAAGCTGTGAAAGTGGGAAAAGCTCTCGGGATGAACAAGGTGCTTGTCGGCCAGTACATCAAGGCCCCGACGGGCATAAAGGTCGCCATGCGGATGGTGGACACCAAGAGCGGCAAGGTCGTGGGCCCCGAGCTCACCAAGTCAGGGCCGCCACTCTCGGTGGGGGCGGAGCTGGCACTTCAGGTCGCCGCTCAGTTCGGCATAAAAATCGACGACACAAGGGCCGTGACCAAGAACCTGACGTCCAACCCGGACGCCTACGAGTACTACTGCAAGGGCCTGGGCTACAAGGAATCGGAAGAGACCTACGAGAAGGCGATAGAACACTTCCTGAAGGCGGGGAAAGAGGACAAGGAGTATGCGGGTCCTCATTTCGAGCTCGGCTGGCTCTTCACAATCACCGGCCCCACGATGTACCGCTCCGCGGTCAAGGAGTACAAGAAGGCGATAGCGCTCTACCCCGAATACGCCGAAAGCTACAACAACCTCGGTGTTGTCCATTCCCGTCTCGAACAGCACCAGAGCGCACGGGTAGCCTACCTGAAGGCGATAGAGATAATCCCCAATTACGTGGATGCGCACTTCAACCTCGGCAGGCTCCACGACTCGCTCGGGCAGTACGACAAGGCTATCGCTGAATACAGGAAGGCGGTGAAGCTCAACCCAGCCGACGCGATTGCGCACAACAACCTCGCGGTTGCGCTCCTCAACAAGGGTGAAAGCGAGGAGGCGCTCAAGTCTTACTCGGCGGCGCTCAAGCTCGTGCCTGACCTGAAGGAAGCGCACCTCGGGATGGGGCTTATCTACGACAGCAAGGGAGACAAGGAGCGCGCAATCCGCCACTATCAGAAGTTCATCGACCTCGGCGGCTTTGACGAAGACATCAACGAGAGACTGGAGCAGTTGAAAAGGGAGCAGGAGTAGCATAGCAAGCATGGAAAGGAGTCGGTTGAGCCCACATGCCTAAGTACATCTTTGTGACCGGCGGCGTAGTCTCCTCTCTTGGCAAAGGTCTCACTTCCGCATCTATCGGAATGCTTCTCGAGCACAGGGGTCTCAAGGTAACGATGCAGAAAATCGACCCCTACCTCAACGTGGACCCGGGCACGATGAGCCCTTTTCAGCACGGTGAGGTCTACGTGACCGACGACGGCGCCGAGACCGACCTGGACATGGGCCACTACGAGAGGTTCACCAACTGCAAGCTCACCAAGGCGTCCAACTTCACGACGGGGCGCGTCTACTACAACATCATAAACAAGGAACGCAGAGGTGATTACCTCGGAAAGACAGTCCAGGTGGTGCCGCACGTGACCGACGAGATAATACGGCTGATACGCGCAATCGTTCAGGATGAGAACGACATCGTAATCTCCGAGCTCGGCGGCACGGTAGGAGATATCGAAGGCCTCCCCTTCCTCGAAGCCATCCGCCAACTGCGGCTCGACGAGCCGCCAAACTCCTGCCTCTATATCCACCTGACCCTACTGCCTTACCTGAAAACCTCGGGCGAGCTCAAGACCAAGCCGACCCAGCACTCCGTCGGAAAGCTGCGCGAAATCGGCATCCAGCCGGATATCATAATCTGCAGGACCCAGGTCCCCATGCAGCAGGAACACCGAGAGAAAATCTCCCTGTTCTGCAATGTGCGCAAGGAGGCGGTGTTTGAGGAAAAGGACGTGGACTACTCCATCTACGAAGTCCCCATGCTCCTGCACCGCCAGGGCCTCGACACCATGATTGCGGAACTCCTCGACCTTGGCGGCAGCGAACCGGACCTCACCAAGTGGCAGGAACTGCTTGAAGTCGTCAAGTCACCGTCCCAGATGTGCAAGGTCGCCGTCGTCGGGAAGTACGTCGAGCTGATCGATGCGTACAAGTCGATCTACGAGGCGCTTGGCCACGGCGGTATCGCAAACGACGCGCGTGTCGAAATCAAGCGCATTCGCTCCGAAGACATAGAACACATGGGTGCCGAGGCGAACCTTCACGACGCTGACGGCATACTCGTCCCGGGCGGGTTCGGCGAGAGAGGTATCGAAGGCAAAGTGCTCGCCGCCAGGTACGCGCGGGAGAATGAGATTCCCTATTTCGGCATCTGCCTGGGGCTCCAGGTCGCCGTCGTCGAGTTCGCAAGAAACGTCTGCGGCCTCGAAGGGGCCAACTCGACCGAGTTCGACAAAGCCTCACCAGCGCCCGTTATCAGCCTGCTCGAAGAGCAGAAGGAATTCATCGGCAAGAAGATGGGCGGGACGATGCGCCTCGGCGCATACCCGTGTGTCCTCGAGAAAGGGTCCAGGGCACACGCGGCCTACGGCACAACCGAGATAAGCGAGCGCCACCGCCACCGCTACGAGTTCAACAACGCATACCGCGAGGCCTTCACCAGCAGCGGGATGATTCTGGCCGGTCTCTCACCGGTGCGGGACCTTGTCGAGATTGTCGAGATAGCGAACCACCCGTGGTTCCTCGCCGTTCAGTTCCATCCCGAATTCAAGTCCAAGCCCACAGCCGCTCACCCGCTCTTTACGGCCTTCGTGACAGCGGCACTGGCACACCGCAAGGATAGTGAGCACCCCTCGCAGGTCTGAGAATATTCGCGTCCGGCAGGAAGCAAAAGCGCCCGGATTACTCCGGGCGCCTTGATTTTCATCGCCTTTGGGTAACCTTACGGTGAGCGCGCGCCGGGCGGGTTCTTGATATCAACCGGGCTGTGAGGAAGGTCTGTGTCAATCACGCGAATCCACTCGAACCACCTGTCCCCGGTCTTTTCCACCCAGTCGTTGCTGACGTAGAACTCGTCGCCAAGCCGCTTATAGGTAATCTCGAACAGCTTCTCGACTATCAGCCGCTGGTTCGGCTCGATGCGCGAGTGCTTGGACTTGACTATGTCCTCGACATCCTGCAGCTTCTCAATACGCTCATCCAGCAGGCCGGCCACGTTGCGGACAAACATCCGCACATCGTTGAGGCGCTCCTCCGAACGGCACCGAATCATCTCGCCGTCCTTCATTAGCACCATGTCCATGCCGCGGTACTCCCGCACCTGGTCGGTATCGAGGTGCGTCAGGACCTTGAAGTCGTTTGTCAGGCCGCTGACGAAGATTCGCAGGTAGTCCATCTCGGTGCTAATCTTCTTGAAGACTGCGACGCACTTCCAGGTTTCGCCCGCCTTGATTACCGGCGAGTTTATTCCCTCCTCATCCCCGTGAACGCCGGGCTCGGTCGCCTTCCCGAGCGTCTCCGGCACAGTCACCTCGGCGAGGCTCAGAAGGCCCTTGCCGCCGTTGGCCTCTTTCAGAAAGTGCTTCTTCTCTATCGCCTTGACCACATCCTTGACATAGGTGTCGCGGTACTTGAGGTCCGACATCTGGCGGTAGTTCTTGAGCGTTTTGTCCCACCTGTTCGGGCAGGGCTGTTTGTCGCTCCACGCGCCGATTCGCATCTCGACCTCATGGTCTCTCTCATCCTTGTTCTTCACCGTGTAGAGCAT
>DAOVDS010000191.1 GCA_030669415.1 bacterium | reverse complement strand
GCTGGGCGCAACAGACTACGGTAAGAGCTCACCATCCGGGCCGAGGGGCACACGCTTTGTTAGAACTCCGACAAGCGGGAACAGGGAGAAATAGAGATGCCCTCATGCCTTTGGACACGGTTACCGTCGCACCGGCGACGGTAACCGTCAGCATACGAGGGAACCTCTGGAAAAGCAAGTTTGATTATCAAAGAGCGAAGCGACGAAAAGTCGTAAGTCGCGCAACCACTGTGGTTGCGTCTCCCGCCTTCTGCGGGAAGACGATAAGGATGTTCAAACAGACTCAGGTCTGTTTGAACAAACATATCATACGAGGAGAATGAAAACATGATAGTCGCGCAGCAGAAGCCTTTTGAGGAAATCTACGAGTTTGTCAAACCCTTCAAGAAAGTGCTGGTCCTCGGCTGCGGAACCTGCGTTACCGTCTGCTCCGCAGGGGGCGAGAAGGAGGTGGCAATACTCGCATCCGCCCTCGGCATAAAGTCCAAGGGCGAAGGGCTCGACCAGGAATTCCTGCAGAATACCATCGAGCGCCAGTGCGACCGCGAGTTTATCGAGCCCGTACTCGAGCAGGCCAACTCGTGCGACGCGGTGCTCTCAATGGCCTGCGGCGCCGGCGTACAGCTCCTGGCTGAAATGCTCGGCCCCTCGGTCAGGGTTCTGCCCGCGCTCAACACGAAGTTCATTGGCATAACCGCCGAGCAGGGACTCTGGACGGAAAACTGCCGCGGCTGCGGGGACTGCGTGCTGCACCTGACAGGCGGCATCTGCCCCGTAACCAGATGCTCCAAGGGACTGATGAACGGCCCCTGCGGCGGCTACAGCAAGGAAGGCAAGTGCGAAGTTGACCCGGAAGTTGACTGCGGCTGGATACTGATATACAACCGGATGAAGGAACAGGGCCGGCTCGATGACCTGAAGAAGATTATGGAGCCGAAAAACTGGAACCTTGCCGCGATGGGCATGCCCGGCAGGGTAGTGCGCGAAGACCTGCGCCTGGTGGAAGACGACAACACGTAGAGCTTGACTCACGGATTGAATTGCGGGAGAAAATCAGATGAGCCTCCTCGAAAAAACACTCAAAGAAGGGAAGTTCGCCGTTACCAGCGAAGTCGGGCCGCCAAAGGGCACCAATATCGAAGAGATGATGGAGGAGGCAAGGGAGCTTGCCGGCAAGGTCGTGGGAATAAACGTCACCGATATCCAGGCATCGGTGATGCGTGTGGGCGGGCTGTCTATCTGCACCAAGCTCCAGCTTGAGGGCCTCGAGCCCATCTTCCAGATGGTCTGCCGCGACCGCAACCGCCTAGCGCTTCAGGCCGACCTGCTGGGCGCTTCCATCTTCGGCATCGAGAACCTGCTCTGCCTTACCGGCGACCACGTCCTGATGGGCGACCACAAGGATGCCAAGCCAGTCTTCGACCTCGACTCCGTGACCCTGCTCAAGACAGTCTCCATCCTGGAAAGCGGCAAGGACCTCGCCGGAAACGAGCTCGATGGCTCACCGAAGTTCTTCAAGGGCGCGGTCGTGGCGCCTGACTCCGAGCCTGTCGAGCCGCAGATTTTCAAGATGGAAAAAAAGATAGAAGCCGGCGCACAGTTCTTCCAGACGCAGGCGGTCTACGACCCCGGCCGGTTCGAGAGCTTCATGAAGCAGGTCGAAGGCTTCGGCGTGCCCGTACTCATGGGGATTGTACTCCTAAAGAGCGCCGGCATGGCCAAGTTTATGAACGCGAATGTCGCCGGCGTCTTCGTGCCTGAGGAGCTCATCAAGGAAATGGCCTCTGCGGACAAGAAGGAACGCAAGAACAAGTCGGTTGAAATCGCCGCGCGGCTCATAAAGCAGATGAAGCCCATGTGCCGGGGCGTACACATCATGCCGCTGGGCTGGGGCGATGTCGTACCCGAGCTCATCGAAGCCGCCGGACTCTAATAAAGCCGCGGGTTTCAACCCGCGGATGATTCCACAGCCGCGGGTTTTATACCCGCGGAAAGTTGAACCCCGGAGGTCAGCAATGACAAAAACAGCTTTCATGTTCCTGTTTTCGCTGCTCGTTTTTTCCTGCGCATTGCCGGATGTGCAGCAAGCAGACCAGCCAAAAGACCCCGGCCCGCTGTTTCCTGTCTATGTCAATGGCAAGTGGGGTTATATTGACATAACAGGCAAAATCGCGATTGAACCGCAGTTCCAAGAAGCACATCCTTTTTCAGAAGGACTTGCGCGTGTGGAAGATTCCGAGGGTAACGATGCCTTTATCAATAAGACCGGTAAGACAGTAATCAAAGGGGACTTCCACATCAGCTCAGACTTCTCCGAGGGCTTGGCGACAATATGGAACGATGGCCTCCTTGGTTACATTGACAGGAAGGGCAGACTAGCCATTAGGTTAGACAAGCCCAATGTGATAGGTATCAGGCCATTTTCGGAAGGGCTGGCAGCATTTAGAATCTACGACGGCAAGTGGCAATGGGGTTTCATAGACAAGAGCGGAAACGTGGTGATTGAGCCCACACTCTATGCTGTTGGGGATTTCAGAGAAGGTTTGGCGCGCGCAATGAACCCTCATGAGACACCTCACTGGGGTTTCATCGACAAGACGGGTGAATTCGTCATCAAGCCGAGGTTTCATGTTGCCGGGCTGCAATTCTCCGAGGGACTGGCGGCTGTGCGGCTGAAGAACGACTGGGGGTATATCAACAAGAAAGGTGAAATAGTCATTGAACCCCAGTTCAAATGGGCTGAGCCGTTCTCAGAGGGCCTCGCTTTTGTGAAGGTCTGGGGGGATAAATACGGTTGCATTGACAAAACGGGCAAGATGGTTATCCAGCCTCAGTTTGCCTTCGCAGAGAAGTTCTGCGAAGGCCTGGCCGCCGTTGTGATGGATGACGACCCCACGGACTGGGAATGCGAGGGAATGGGGTTCATAGACAAGAATGGGCAGTTCGTAATCGACCTGCTTCCAAACGAATTGCAGGACTTCCGCAATGGTCTGGCACGTGTGGAAATATGGCCTGATGAGCAAGAAGAGCCTACCTACGGCTACATTGACAAGACCGGCGCGTGGGTCTGGAAACCGACGAAGTAGCTGATTTTGGTGATGACATTTTGAAATTGCTGTGTGAGTCGCGTTCATTGGTACGTCTTAATTATGGCGGATTTGTTCGTTCCGAGAAGGAGTCAAGCTGTGACAGAAAGTGAGGCAATAGGAGAGGTGTTTCTGAAAGCCTTCAGGGCGCTGAAGGAGCAGCAGAGGAACGAGGTGCTCCAGCGGCTGCTCTCGCAACGGCAAATCAAAGAAGACTTGCTTGACATTGCCCTGATAGAGGCCGCCAAAGCTGAGTCGGGACAGGATATCAGCATTGAGAACTACCGCCAGCGTAGGAATACGACGTAGAAGAGAGGTCTACAGATAATCTGCAAGGAGTCAGGAGTAGCTATATGAGGCAGAAGAAGCTCAAATACAAGCTTGTAATGGAGAATGGAAAACCCCGCGAGGTTATTCTCGACATCGAGGAATTTGAGCGGCTGCTTGAGAAACTGGAAGACAAGTACGACCTCGAAACACTCCAGAAGATGCGCGGACAGGAGATGAAGTTCCGCCGTCTGGAAGACGTTCTGAAGGAACACGCCGACAGTAGGACCCGCAAGCGTGTATGAAGTCTGGCTTGAACGACGGGCTGAACGTGACCTGCGGCGCTTGCCGGAGGATGTGTACAAGAGAGTTGTCAAGGCATTGAAGGCGCTGAAGAAGAACCCGCGGCCTTCCGGGGTGCGCAAAATCGTCGGTTCTCGGAACGACTGGCGTGTCCGCGTCGGGGACTGGCGCATCGTGTACGAGGTGGACGGCAAGACGAAGGCAGTCCGGGTTTTCAGGATAAGGCACAGACGGGAAGCTTACAGGTGATTTGCCGGGTAGCTGACAGTAGTGTAAGTCACGGCGTGATAAGTTCCCACACAGGCCTGCCAGTTCTATCTACATATCTATTAGACAGCCATCAAGCGTGAGCTTGACATCGGGTGCGATGCGGTGTCTAATGTCCTCAGGCGTCAATAGGAAACAGAGATGTTCTATCTTGTAACAGACTTTCTGGGCAAGGCGATAACCAGGGTCTTCGGCTCGGCGAATGAGCGCGCGCTGCGTGGCATGGCGCCGATTGCGGAAGAAATCTGCGTCCTCGAGCCGCAGATGAACCGCCTCAGCGACAGGGAGCTTACTGAGCTGACGCCGAAGTTCAAGGAGCGCCTCCAGCGCGGCGAGACGCTTGACGACCTCCTGCCCGAGGCGTTCGCCGCCTGCCGCGAAGCTGCCATGCGCAACCTGCGCACCCGGGATGGCCTGCCGCTGCGCGCCTTCGATGTGCAGCTTGTCGGCGGGATTGTGCTTCACCGCGGCAGTATCGCCGAGATGGTGACTGGCGAAGGCAAGACGCTGGTTGGGGTTTTCGCGGCGTACCTCAATGCGCTTGAAGGCAAGGGCGTGCACATTATCACGGTAAACGACTACCTCGCCAAGCGCGACGCAGAGTGGAACGGCCCGGTGTACGAGGCGCTGGGCGTCTCGGTAGGCTTCATCCAGGCCCACATGCCAAACGACGAGCGAAAGGCCGGATACTCGAAAGACATCACCTACGGCACCAACAACGAGTTCGGCTTCGACTACCTGCGCGACAACATGAAGATGTCGTTTGAGGAGCAGGTCCAGGGCGAGCTTCATTACGCGATTGTCGACGAGGTGGACTCGATTCTCATCGACGAGGCGCGCACACCGCTGATTATCTCCGGCATGTCGGAGCAGGCGACCGACACCTACTTCCTGGCGAACAAGGTTGTAAAGCGCCTCCGGAAAGACAAGGACTACGAGGTCAAGGAGAAAGACCACAACGTCATCCTGACGGACCGCGGCCAGATTAAAGCCGAGGAATACTCCGATGTCCCCGGCCTGTATGAGAAGGATGACATGAAGTCGCACGAGCTGCGTCACTGCATTGACCAGGCGCTCTCGGCCCACAACCTGTACCACCTCGACCAGCAATACGTGATAAAGGATGGCGAGGTCGTGATAGTCGACGAGTTCACGGGCCGGCTCATGCCGGGCAGGATATGGAGCGACGGGCTTCACCAGGCGGTCGCGGCCAAGGAGGGAGTCAAGATCCGCGAGGAAAGCCAGACTCTCGCCACAATCACGCTGCAGAACTACTTCAAGATGTACGACAAGCTCGCCGGCATGACCGGTACTGCCGCCACGGAGGCGGGCGAGTTCCTCAAAATCTACAAGCTCGGCGTCGTCACAATCCCGACCAACCGCCCCCTGCGGCGCAGCAACCTGCCTGACGTAATCTACGGCACGCAGAAGGAGAAGTGGGACGCCGTTGTCGAGGAGATATGGCGCACGAACCAGATTGGACGGCCCGTACTGGTGGGGACCCGCTCCGTTGAGGTCTCCGAGATGCTCTCGAAGATGCTCAAAAAACGCGGCATCGCCAAGCACGAGGTACTAAACGCGAAGTACCACGAGCGCGAGGCGCAGATAGTGGCCAAGGCTGGCCAGTCGGGCGCGGTCACGATTGCGACCAACATGGCGGGCCGGGGCACAGACATAGTCCTGGGCGAAGGCGTGGCCGACCTGGGGGGCTTGCACATTGTCGGCACCGAGCGCCACGAGGCGCGTCGTATTGACAACCAGCTTCGCGGCCGCGCGGGGCGCCAGGGCGACCCCGGCTCGAGCGTGTTCTACCTCTCGCTTGTGGATGACCTGATGCGGATTTTCGCTGGCGAAAAGGTCCGCAAAATCCTCAGCTTTGTGGGAATGAAGGAAGGGGTCTCAATCTCGCACTCCATGGTCAGCCGGGCGGTCGAGCGGGCGCAGAGAAAAGTCGAGGAGCGCAACTTCGAGATAAGAAAAAACCTCCTCGACTACGATGGCGTGATGGACAAACAGCGCAAGGCAGTCTATTCCAACCGCACCAAAATCCTGCGCGGCGAGGGGCTCAAGGAGGACTTCATCCTGCCGTGGCTCGAAGACTCCATGGAAGCCATGACCCAGCAGCATCTCGGCAGGCACCTCGAAAGGGAGCAGCGCGACCCCGAGGTGCTGCAGAAGAGCTTCGAGCACACCTTCAAGGTGAAAGTCCCGGCAAGCGAGCTTGCGGGCGAGCCCGGAGTCGTGACCGAGCGCCTTATACACGGCCTCAAGAACGCCTACGAGGCGAAGGAGCGAAGGCTCGGCCCGGAGCTTATGCGCAGGCTGGAACGCTACGTCATGCTGCAGAAGCTTGACGAGAAATGGAAAGACCACCTCTACACCATGGACATGCTCAGGGCCAATATCGGCCTCGAGGCCTACGCGCAGAAAGACCCGAAGGTCCAGTATATAATCAAGGGCTCGCAGGCGTTCGAGGAGATGCTCGCCTCATGGCAGGATGAGGTCACCGAGCTTGTCATGCGCGTGGAGCTCGCCAGAGAGGAAGAAGAGGTGCCCGAGTCTGTGTGGAACGTCACCGACTACTCCGGCACTTCCTGGTCGAGCGAGCAGTCCATGCGCGCGGCAGCCATGGAGGCTGCAAGCAGTGAAACCCGCGTAGAGCCAATCAAGGCTGAGAAAAAAGTCGGGCGAAACGACCCCTGCCCGTGCGGGAGCGGGAAGAAGTACAAGAAATGCTGCGGCAAGTCCCAATAGCCGAAGGTGTGCATGAGTTTCATCTTAGACTGTTTCTACGTCGCATTGCTTGTGGTTGGCATGCCTCTTGTCCTGGCCAGCCGCAAGCTGCGCCGCGGGTTGTGGGTTCGCCTGCGCGCCGCCCTTGGCGGGAGACGGCTAAGAATCGACCCCGGCAGGGGGGTTGTTCTTGTCCACTGTGTGAGCGTCGGCGAGGTGGCGGCCGCCGTCTCGCTTGTCGAAGCTCTCGAGAGAACGTTCCCGGACCGCCAGGTGGTCGTCTCGACCACGACGCCACCGGGCATGGCAACTGCCGCAAGACGCCTGCCGGGGCGCGTTCTCACGTACTTCCCGTTCGACTTCTCGCTCGGCGTGTCGAGGTTTCTTGACAGGCTGTCTCCGGAGATGGTGATTCTTATGGAGCTCGAGGCGTGGCCGAACTTCCTTCGCGCCGCCGAGCTGCGCGGGATACCGGTCGTACTAACGAACGGCCGCCTGACCGAGCTGTCCCTGCGACGGTACTTGAAGTTGAGCTTCTTCTCCCGCGAGGTCTTCAGCAGGATAGGCCGCTACCTGGTGCAGAGCGAGGAGTACAGGGAGCGTTTCCTGAGACTCGGCGTGCCCGAAGACAGGATAGTGGTGGCGGGCAACATCAAGTACGACTCGGTGCGCCTGCGCGCGGATGAGCAGAAACTCGGCCGGTTCCGCGACATGTTCAGGGTGGGGCAGGGCACACTCGTACTGGTGGGCGGCAGCACGTACGCGGCGGAAGAGAAGGCGCTTGTCAGGATTTTCAAGAAGCTCAGGGCCTATCACCTGGACCTGCGGCTGATTCTGGCGCCCCGCCAGCTCGACCGGCTCGACGAGGTGAAGTCCGTTGTGGAGGAGGGCGGGCTGAAATACGCGCTTCGCTCGCGGCTCGAAACCAAGAGCCCGGACGACCTTGTGGAAAGGGTCATAGTGCTCGATACGGTAGGCGAGCTTGCCGACATCTACGCGCTGGGCAGCGTGGTCTTCGTGGGCGGGAGCCTCATTGACCGGGGCGGGCACAACATGGTCGAGCCCGCCGCGCTCGGAGTGCCGACCCTCTTCGGGCCGCATACGTATCACTTCAACCAGTCAACGCGGTTCCTCCTGGATGCCCACGCTGCCGTCATGGTGAAGGACGAGTACGAGCTTGAGGATGTCCTCAAGCGGCTGCTTGAGAGCCCGAAGATACGCGAGATGATGGGCGCAAACGCCCGCAGAGCAGTCCTCAACGAAAAAGGCGCCGTCGAGCGCCATATCACCGAAATCAGCCAAATCCTGTCATGATGCGCCTTGATGTATCGTTCGGGACATGCTATATTTCTGTCGGCGGCAGGCAAGATGTCTTTATCCTGGAGAAGAGAATGGGCGGAGGCTGGAGATGAAGAACTATGATGTGCAGGTGATAGTTGAACAGGATAAGGATGGCATGTACATCGCATCCTGCCCGGCCCTGGAAGGCTGCTACACCCAGGGTAAAACTTTCGAGAAAGCCATAGAAAACGTAAGAGATGTTGCTCTTATGTGCCTGCGCGAGCTCAAGGAGCAGAAGAAGCCATTTCAGTTGAAGTTTCCTGAGGTGGTGGGCATAAAACATATAGGAGTCAGATTGTGACAGGAAAGAAGCTTCCTGTTCTCAAACCGCGCGAACTGATTGTGGTTCTCCAAAAGTTGGGATTCATCAACACGCGCAAATCCCTGGGAAGTCACTGGCGATTC
>DAOVDS010000147.1 GCA_030669415.1 bacterium | reverse complement strand
CTTGATTCCATTAAGCGATTCCTCCGGCGCCTGGCTCGGAAGCGGCTTACCCAGCCCCGCGAGCGCGGCATGGGCCGGCGCGAAAAGGACAACACCCGCGCAGAGCATCAAGAGGATGTATTTCACTTCGCTCTCCCCCCGTAGGACTCGAGATGCTATTTCCACCTATAGTTATTACCATCAAACGCAGCCGATTCAAGGAAATTCATGCTGTTTTCAATACATAGGCTCGGAGAATATCCAGAGAACTGGAGAAGAACTTCTTTGAGGACAATTAACGCCGCGTTCAGAATATTGCCCAACAAGCCCTGCATCATCGCAAGGCCGGCCAGAGAGCACCTTGTCGGGATATTTGCTCTTGCTGATATTCTGGTGTTGTGGTAATGTCATGTGAAGAGGGGCTATGACCGTCATGGGTGGGGTTTATGTGAGAAATCCCAGATGCAACAGGCGAGTTTTCGGTAGGCATACCAACAGGACGTCTACAGGATGGAAAGAGTGAAACCTGTCAACCATGAAGCGCCATCTTCCGGGGTAACCGTATATACGATTGGGCATTCGAACCATCCGCCGGAGAAGCTGTTGGAGCTGTTGAAAAGCAACAATGTTGAAATGGTGGTTGATGTTCGGTCGAGTCCTTATTCGGGTTATGCGACGCACTTCAACAAGGAGTCGCTTGAGGGTTTATTACGGGTTCAGGGCATGAAATACGATTTCTATGGTGATGTACTCGGTGGAAAACCGCAGGAGACAGAATTCTACGATGCCCAAGGCTATGTCCTCTATGAGAAGCTTTCGCAATCCCCGGGATTCAGGCATGGTGTCAGAGAACTCCTGAAAGAAATAGAGAAGCTCCGCGTTGCGCTGCTTTGCAGCGAGGAAGATCCGACGAACTGCCACAGGCGAATGCTGATTGCGCGAGTCCTTCGCGGGGAGGGCGTAACAGTGCTTCACATCCGAGGTGACGGTCGAATACAGACAGAAGAACAGGTTGCGCAGGAAGAGGAATTCCAGAGGACGAAGGGGCAGGCGAGCCTCTTCGATATGCGGGAGAGCAAAGAGTGGAAATCTACACAATCGGTTTTACAAAGAAAACCGCAGAAGAGTTCTTCGAGTCTCTCAGGCGCGCAGGAATCAAGCGAGTAATTGACGTCAGGCTGAATAACAAGTCCCAGCTTGCCAGTTTCACAAAGCGGGATAATATAGGGTATCTTCTAAAAGAGCTGTGTGGTGCTGACTATATCCATATGCCGGAGCTCTCACCAACCAAGGACATCCTGGACGACTACAAAAAGAAAAGAATAACATGGGATGAGTACGAGAAGCACTTTGGCACTATTCTAACCGAACGCGCGATTGAGAAGCGAATTGACAAACGGCTTTTTGACGTACCGACTGCTTTGCTGTGCAGCGAGCCCGAGCCTGACCACTGCCACAGGCGGCTTGTCGCGGCATACCTCCATGATAAATGGGATGGTGTAAGCATTATTCATCTGTGAAGAGCATCTGGATGGAAATCGTTATCAACCACCTGACGCGCATGGAAAAAGGATATTTCTGCGCGGCAGGTGTTGACTCCCAGACGAAGCGGCATATCCGTCCTGAGACCCGATCAAAACGGCTTGGAACAGCTATGCTCGCACCATGTGGCATGTTTGACATCGGAAACCGGATTATTTTCAAATACCTTCAGCCTTGGCCGGACAGACCTCATTCGGAAGACTGCATTTTCGACTCGCGACTGGCGGCTCTGGATGGAACGATGCCCGCCCAAGAGTTCTGGGAATTGCTGTGGTACATCTCCGAATCGAAACTAAAGGACGTATTCGGCGAAGAACTTCGTCGCAAGTATCACTCCTCCTGCGGCACAGATAAGGGAAAAGGGCAGGCATCTCTTGGATGTCTCGTTCCTGAAGGAACGCCCAATTTGCATGTTGGCAGTGGCTATCGTGGTACCCCCCAAGTTCGCATGAAGGTTTGTGACGGCGAATTTGACCTTGACCTGAGCGTGACTGACATACGTTTGTACCAGGATGACCATATCACGCCCGACCATGTGGCGGTCGATATGATATCTGAGAAAATACACTCGTCTGAGTCAGTAATTCTCAGCGTAGGCCTTGGAAGAGCATTTCCGCGGACAGGTCCTGATCGTTTTCACTATTTGCAGGTGAATAACATCCATCTCAAGGAGAATCCTCTCTGGCAGTTAGGCTGAGGAAGAAAGGAATTCTCCATACCCTCAAGTAAGTGTTAAGTCGGTAAATACGAATCCTTCGCGTTCGACAATCTGGCCGGGGGTGACGGGGATAGGCGAGGAGAACACGGGGGCATCGAAGCAGAAGGTGTGGAACTCGCCGTGCTCGCCGAGCGGGTCAACCGTCTTGGGCAGGTCGGCGAGAAACGATTCATCAAAGAGCCGGCCGGCGAACTCGCGCGGGAGGTGGCGCGGGTCGAGGCAGGTGAGGTAGGCTTTCAGCCCCGCGGCAATCATCTCACGCGCAAGCTGCGCCGTATCGGCGCCCCAGAGCGGGAAAAGCGCCTTCATGCCGATTTGGGCAAGCTTCTCTTCACGGTACTTGCGGACGCTCTCCAGGAAGATGTCGCCGTGAACCACGGCGCGTACGCCCTCGTCTCTGGCCGCGGCAAGGCATTCGCCCATGGCGGATTCATAGGCCTCGTTGGAGCACGGGGAGGGGATAATGATTTTGCGAAGCGACAGGAGCAGGCGCCGGGCCTGGGCTTCGAGCAGTTCCGTGCGCACACCATGCATGGAGACTCGCTCATAAGGCCCGGTGATGGTGGTAAGAAGGCCCACCACCTCGACCTCGCGGCTCTGGCTGAGAACGTGGAGCGCCCAGGCGCAGTCCTTACCCGTTGACCATGTCAGCAGTGCTTTCTCTTTTTTCATTTGCCCGAATATTTGTGGAAGCTCACGCGGCGTAAATCGTCTCTATTATACAGGAGGAACGCGCAGGAGACCAGAATTCCACCTTGCGCGCAGAGGATTCGATGGTATATTTCTGATGGAAGAATGCAAACTTGCAGCGGAGAATCTCCCATGAAGCAATTGTTGCTGGTTCTTGTGACCGGACTGGTAGTCATTTCGACCGGGTGCAAGCTGGAGAATTACGAGTGGTGGAAGGAAGAGGAGACCCCCCGGACGCACCCGCAGGCTGTGATTGAAGTGTCGGGCGATTCCGGCACAGAGCCGTTCGCGGTGGTGTTTGACGGCAGCGCGTCCGTACCCAACTTCGGCAAGATAATAGCGTACTGGTGGATATTCGGCGATGGCGCGGAGGCGTTCGGCCCGGTTGTGGCACATGAGTTTACCGCACCCGGTACCTACCAGGTAACACTCATCGTGACAAACAGCATGGATTTGGCATCCCAGGCGCAGGTGATAATTTCGGTGGCGCCCGGCGGCGGCAACCAGGCACCTGTGGCAGACATTTCAGCCGCACCGGTTACCGGGGAAGCGCCGCTTGATGTGTCGTTCGATGGAACAGGGAGCAGTGACCCTGACGGCTCCGTGGTAAGCTACACCTGGAATTTCGGCGATGGGGCAAGCGGGTCCGGTGTGACGGCGAGCCACACCTACACCACTGCCGGTACGTTCAGCGCCATGCTGGTGGTGACTGACGATGCGGGCTCGTCCAACTCGGCATCAGTCACAATAACTATTACCGGATATGTCAACCAGCCGCCGACGGCTGTTGTTGAGGCAGACCCGACATCCGGCAATGCGCCGCTTGAGGTGACTTTCTCCGCTTCAAAAAGCAGCGACCCGGACGGCCACATCACCAGCTACGAATGGGACTTCGGTGACAGTACGACAGGCTCAGGAATCAGCGTGACTCATACATACGCTGCCGGGGACTACACGGCGACACTTACCGTGACAGACAACTCGGGCGATACGGATACCGCGCAGGTGGACATCTCCGTGAACGCGCTGCCGGTCGCGGCGGCGGATGCAACCCCGACCTCGGGTGAGGTGCCGCTTGCCGTCAGTTTCGACGGGTCTGGAAGCAGCGACAGCGACGGGACAATTGCGGATTACGCGTGGAACTTCGGGGATGGCAACACAGCCTCCGGGGTGAGCGCGGGCCACACCTACGACACGCCGGGACAGTATACGGCACTGCTTGTTGTTACTGACGACGATGGCGCGATTGACTCGGCGCTGGTCCTGGTGACTGTCGCCGCCACGCCCAACGAGCCGCCCAGCGCCGTTATCAGCAGTGCGGACCCGACCTCCGGCCTTGCGCCGCTCACTGTTGACTTCGACGGCTCAGGAAGCACAGACAACGACGGGTTTATTGCCGACTACACGTGGCACTTCGGCGATGGGGTGACGGCGACAGGGGCGAGCACAAGCCACGAGTACGCTGCGGCGGGCACGTTCACTGCGAGCCTCGTGGTCACCGATGATGATGGAGATTCCGACACGACTTCAGTCACAATCACAGTCTCAGGCCCACCCCCGAACGAGTACCCTGTGGCGGTTATCAGCGCCGACCCGACGGTCGGCGGCGCGCCGCTTGATGTTGACTTTGACGGCTCGGGAAGCTTCGACAGCGACGGGTTTATTACCCAGTATGACTGGGACTTCGGAGATGGAGGAACAGACAGCGGCGCGACTGTGAGCCACACCTACACGGCCCCCGGCAGCTACACCGCGAGGCTTACGGTGACTGACAACCAGGGCGGGTGGGGAAACGCGAGCGTAGCGATAACTGTGGTGGGCTCGGGCCCCACGGCCGCTATCCAGGCGGACCTCTACAGCGGCGTCGCCCAACTGACAGTGAGTTTCAACGGCACGGGAAGCACAGGCGGCAGCGCACCGATAGAAAGCTTCGACTGGGATTTCGAGGATGGCGGCAGCTCTTCTTCGGCTGTGCCCTCGTACACGTTCGACGCCGGCGTGTACTGGGTAACGCTTGTCGTCACAGACACCGCGGGCAGCACCGACCTGGCGCAGACCGTTATCGCGGTGGCCTCCTGGGAAGAGGAGGTGGTTCGCCTCACCAATGTGGAGCGCTGGAGCGCGGATGGCGGGGCGCACCTGCCGCCTCTCAAGAAGGAGTCGCACATTGACGCGGCGGCCCTGCGCCACTCGACCGACATGGCGCTGAATAACCACTTCGACCATACCGGCACGGACGGGTCTTCGGCCGGAGACCGCATGACGGATGCGGGCTACAACTGGTTCACGTGCGGAGAGAACATCGCGGCCGGGTACACTTCGCCCGCGGCCGTTGTCGCCGGGTGGATGGGCAGCCCGGGCCACCACGCCAACATAATGTATCCGAGCTTCCGCGAGATAGGCGTGTCCTACGTATACAGAAGCGCATCGACCTACCGTCACTGGTGGACGCAGGACTTCGGCGCCCGCGTCGATATCTTCCCCATTGTCATAAACCGCGAGGAGACTGCCACAAGCACCTCGACAGTCAACCTCTATATCTACGGTTCCGGCTGGGCGGACCAGATGATGGTGAGCAACTCCTCCGATTTCGCCGGTGCCAGTTGGGAGACGCCGGCGGCCAACAAGGTATGGACGCTCGAGGACGGCCTGGGCGTCAAGACAGTCTACGTGAAGCTCAAGAGCGGCACCTACGAGACAACCTACGCGGACTCTATCGTCGTTGTCGAGCCGTAGTCCTGCCCAACGCGCCTGCTTACCGGCGGCCGCGGCGCCTTCTTCCGCCCCTGCGAAATACAGGGAGGTAATTCCATGACCGGTACCTGCGAAAGCCATGCAGGTAGGCAACACGGCCGAGCGTTATCCCCAGGATGACAAGCACAAGCGGCAGGACGTAAGAGAGGGGCGGCTCTTCGGCGCGCCTGCCTGAGCCGGACAGCCACGTCTGAAAGCCTCCCGTGTCAGAAGGCTCATCAGCATAGCCGCCCTTGAGCGAATCACCTCTTATCTCTGCCGCGGTAGTGACAAGGCCCACAAACTCGACAACATCTTTGCGATTGTCGAACTCCGGCGCCAAAATCCTTGCCAGCCTGTAGACCCGGCCCAGGTGCGAGCCTTCTGCCCAGTAGCTCTCGCGCAGTATCTCGGCGAACTCAGCTACCGTGGCGGCGAGCCTGAAGTTTTCAGTCGCTTCATGGAAGCTTGGCGTGAAATGGCTCGCGCGGATATCTGTCCTGACTTCGCGCACCTTGAAGGAATCGGGGTCTTTATACCTTACGAAAACTGTCCCCAGTCTGCCTTCGACGCGGCCGCGCAGCTCCACCTCATAGAGGGCGGTGACTGCGTGTCCGGCGCCAATCTCGCCCCCGTCCTCGCGGTCGTCTCGAAACCTGCTGTCGGCAACCGCGCGGTTCTCGTAGCCCAGCAGGCGGTAGCGCCTGACTGTCTCGCGGTCGAACTCGACCTGGACCTTGACGTCTTTTGCAATCACCTGGAGCGTGCCTGTCAGCTCATCCACAAAGACCTTCCTGGCTTCCTCGAATGAGTCCACGTAAGCGTAGTTCCCATCGCCCTTGTCGGCAAGCTGCTCGAGCAGCGTGTCGTTGTAGTTGTCAACGCCGAAGCCGACGGTCGTAAGGTATATGCCGCAGGCGTCGTGGCTCTTGACATCTTCGAGAATGTCTTCGGCGTTTGTCGCGCCGACGTTGGTGACACCGTCGGAGCAGAAGACTATCCTGTTTATGAGCTTGGCGTCGTAGTGCTTCATGGCCATCTCGTAGCCTTTGCGCAGGCCGGCCTGGGCGTTGGTAGTACCGCCGGGGTAGAGGTCGCGTATCGCCGAGACAAGCGCGTCTTTTTCTTTGGCGGGAAGTGGCTCGGTCACTATGCGGGCAGTGGTGTTGTACGTGATGATGCCGACCCTGTCCCCGTCGCGCATCTGGTCAAGCAGGGCGTAGAGCGCCTCTTTGGCATGTTCGAGGCGGCCGCCCTCGCTCATGGAGCCGGAGACATCGATTACGAATGTGAGGATGGCTTTCTTGCGCTCCGATTTCCTCACTTCCCTGCCCTTTATGCCGATTTTGAGAAGCTGGTGGCCGGGCGAGCCAAACCACGATGGCGCGCCCTCGAGGTATATGGCGAACGCCTCGTCTTTGGGCGGCTTGTAGAAGTACTTGAAGTAGTTTACAAACTCTTCCGTGCGCACAGCCTGCTTCGGCGGCAGGTAGCCCCTGCCGAGGTATTTGCGCGCGATAGTGTAGGACGCCCTGTCCACATCAATGGCGAAGGTGGAGAGGTTGTCTTCCGAGGTGTCAACGAAGGGGTTGACGCCGTAAGACTTGAAGAACTCGTCAGGCTTGGTTATGGTCGCTGTGCTTCGCTCTTCCCTAAAGGGGCGCTCCTGCGTAACATCCACCGGACGGGACGGAGTCTTCGCTGGCATCGCGGCGGGCGCCGGCTCCGACTCGGCAGGCTGCCACTCGGTGGCGCGGCGCTCTCTCCTCGTCTTAATTCCGGCCGGTTTGTCAACGCTCTGGTACCTGGCAGCGCGCGGTGCGCGGACAGCCTCCTTGCGCTCCGACAGCGCAGTGGCCGGTTCGGCCTCGCCGCCGGAGTCGAGATCCTCATGCGACGCGCCGGCGTACTTTTCCCCAGCGTAGGGGTCGTTGTACTGAGACTGGGCACGTCCGCCTTTGACAATCCCGGCGCGCTCAGACTCTCTTTCCCCGCAGGAAACAAGCGCTGCAAGCGCGAGAGCGCCAAGTGCCAGGACAAAGACCACACCAATAGAGATTGCAGGGCGCATAATAACCTCCCCTCTTCTGAATATTCCCTTTCCATCTATATTAGAGTGATGCTACCGGCTATTCGTTCAATAAAAGTGTAGAAGATGTCGCACTAAAATGCAAAGAATTCCGGAAAGCGCCCCGGCGCACCACGAAGACGGGTCTGAACAGGCAAGTTGACACGCGAGAAAAAGAGTATATACTGAGAATATCCTGCCTTTTGAGAGGGAATCATTTGGCGTACGTTCTGGGGATAGATGAAGCGGGGCTCTCGCCGGTTGTGGGGCCGCTGGTCGTTTCCGGCACGCTGTTTAGGACATCCGAGCAGGACGAGGGCGCAAACTTCTGGCGGCTGCTCGAAGGCTACGTGAGTAACCGGATAAGGGGCGCCGCCGGGCGGCTTGTCGTCGCCGACTCGAAGAAGCTCCACAAAAAGGGCGACCTCACAAGGCTTGAAGAGGGTGTCTTCTCTTTCCTCTACTGCCGCGGCGCAAGAAGGATTCTGAACCTCGCACAGATGCTCACGGCGCTTAACGCACGGGTCGAGCACGAGCACTACCCCTGGTACGAGCCGGGAGAGCTCAAGCTCCCTACGAGAATCTGGCGCAACATGGTGCGCAGGCACGCCGGCAAGCTCAGGGCCGCAATGGAAGGTGCGGGCATGGCGTTTGTCGGGGCCTACTGCGAGCCTGTGCTCGTAGGGCAGTTCAACGCCGACCTGTCGCGCACACGCAACAAGGCGATGCTCCTGTGGGAGCGCGTTTCGCGCATAATCTACAACGCGCTCAAAGTCTGCCGCGAGGAGAACCTGACTGTCTGCATTGACAAGCTTGGCGGGCGCGCCCGTTACGACGAGCTGCTCGAAGATGTGCTCGGCGAGACAGCGCCCCGGCGCGCCAGGGCGGGAAAGGATGTCAGCGCCTATGAGTACTTCGTGGGCGCCAAGAGGGTGAGGGTGCTCTTTATCAGGTCGGGCGAGGAGAAGGCGCTGCCCGTGGCGCTTGCATCGATGCTGTCGAAGTACGTCCGGGAGCTTTTCCTGCTGCAGCTTAACAAGTGGTTCTGCGAGCGCTTTCCCGGCCTGAAACCCACCGCAGGCTACCACAGAGACGGCTGGCGGTTCATTGACGAGACAAAAGAGTTCAGGGAGGCCAACGGCATACCGGATACGCTGATAATAAGGAAGGGCTAATATTACCACAGGCACAGAGAACACAGAGACAAAAAAATCAACCGTTTGGTTTCGGAAGCACCACGCCGGAGTGGAGAAAAGCGTGGTGAAAGTGACTTTGGGGAGATAGTAATGGGCGAGCTTTTGGAACAAGTTGCGGAAAATCTCCGCAAGAGGAACTTCGAGGTGATAGTCGCGCCGGGCAAAGGTGAAGCGCTCAAGGTGGTGCTGGGCCTGATACCTGAAGGCGCTGTAGTCGGCCTGGGCGGGTCGGAGACGGTTAGGGAAATCGGGTTGCTTGATGCGCTGCGTGCTGGCAGCTACGACCTCTGCGACCAGTACGAGGAAGGCATCTCGAAGGAGGAGAACTTCAGGCGCCGCAGGCGCGGCCTGACCGCCGACGTGTTTGTAACAGGCACCAACGCCATTGCGAAGGAGGGCGCGCTTGTAAACATTGACGGAATAGGCAACCGCGTGGCAGGGCTGACGTTCGGGCCGCAGAAGGTGGTTGTCGTGGTCGGACGAAACAAGATATGCGACGACATCCACAAGGCGCTCGAGCGTGTCCAGAACTACGTCGCGCCTAAGAACGCCAAGCGCTTCGGTGTGGACACGCCGTGCGTTAAGACGGGCGAGTGCTCCGACTGCAGCGCACCACAGCGGATATGCAATATCTACAGCATAATCAAGCGCCAGCACGAGCCGGGCCGCTTCCACCTCATTCTCGTGGACGAAGACCTCGGATTCTGACAGAGCGGCGCGTGCCACAAAGAGATTCAGTGTGAATACTGCTACACCAAGCCCGATAGGTTCTGCTTTCAGACGCGGTCGTGCTGTTCTCATTGTGTCCTCTCTGGTTGGTCTTCTGATTGTTGGGCTTGACATCCTGTTGTTCATGCTTGGGTGGAGCCACTGGATCTATCGGCCAGCCATTGTGGTGGGTGCAATAGCGACGCTTGGGTTCATGGCAAAATGGGACAGAGCCTCTCTGGGATTTAGGGTACTCCCAGCTCAGGGTGTTAAGTATTGGCCGAAGGTTACGCTGTTCCTGGGTGCAATTGCCTCAGTTTTTTGTGTGGCTGCTCTTGGCTTCCTGTGGTTGCTCAACGTGCGAATTGACCTTCGGAACTTCACACACACCTCACAAATGCTGCCATGGGTCCTGAGCGCTTGTATTGTTTACCCGGTTTTGGAAGAGGGCATATACCGATTTGCTTTGTGCACGCCTCTATCAGCGCTGCTTGGAAAATGGGGGACTATCATTACAAGTGGAGTAGCATTCTCTGCAATCCATTTTGTTTACGGGAATCCTGGACCAGACAATC
>DAOVDS010000003.1 GCA_030669415.1 bacterium | reverse complement strand
AAGGAGAAGCTGGAACGCGGTGATATTGAGGGGCTGCGCTCCTGGCTTTCCGATGCTCCGGAAGACCCGGAGGAGAAAAGGCCGCCGGAACCGCAATAGCAGCCTGCGGGCCCCTTGAGCGAAAGGTTCGCTCGCCTCTCTGACGCAAAAGGATGTGGAATCGAAAAGATCTCGGAGTCGAAAACTCGAAGTTCAAAACAAACCCGAATGTGGGTGATGGGGGACAGTATGAGAAAAGAGCGGTCGAATTTCCCCGGATGTAAAATCCGGGGCTTGACAGGCCGACACATCTGTGGCGAATCGAAGGAGCCCACACAACCGTGAGACACCTGTCTAAATTGTTAAAAACTCGACGCAACTCGTTGGTATGTAAGGGATGCATTTTAAAGACGGTGTCCGAGAATGTAGTCAAGGGAGATAGGGGGATATGCATTCGTACTCCAGCCGGTACTGACCGTCGGGCGTGCTACGGCAGTGATTTCATTCCCAGATTCTTACAGGCGGTTTCAGGTTTTTCAGCGGGCTACGGGTCTGTTTTGTCGTCATATATCCGGGTTACAGGGGTTTTGGCTATGTTCAAAGAAGCAGGCAACAACAATAACAGCAGATCCGGGCCTTGAGAGGTCCCTGCGAACAGCAGGCCCCGGGGCCCATCCGGCTCCGGGGTTTTTTTGCCATTGGAGGGTAGTGAAACCGGTATCACGGCTGACTGTTAATCAGCTATTAGAGGTTCGAATCCTCCCCCTCCAGCCTCTTGATTTTTGGTGTGAGTTCTTGCGAGGCGTTGCAAAATCCAGCAAAATAGAGGGTTCCAGAGCCATTGGTTGTTTTGGCACCACTTCTTTGTTCCTGCCGGCTTGTGCCAGGTTCTGCCGGCTCTTGCCCCAAAATGCGGACAAAATACGGTACAAAATTCGGCGGCTGTGGTTCGCTCTTGGCCGCCTCTTTCGTCAAATCAGGGAGCGCTTCCACCACGCCACGTTGCTTTTTTGCCTCAAAGTGGCAATAGGCATCCATTGTCAGGGTTATGCTGCTGTGCCTTGCCAAAGTCTGTGCAACCTTTGGATGCGCCCCGGCCCTTACAAGGTCAGTGATAAAGGTATGCCGGAGCGCGTGAAAGTCCGCCACGCGGCCCGCTTCGTCCCTGTAAGGAATGTTGGCAGTGTCAAAGTCCTGTCTGAGCATCTCCACTGTGTTCACTGGTAGCGGAAAAACTCTCTCGACATGCGACTGCTCTTTCTTCCACTTCCGCAACTCGGCAGCTACACTCTCCTTGAGCGGGAGTGTATCCCGCCGCCGGTGTTTGGAATAGGCAGCTTCGACAACCACTGTCGGGGTTAGGCTATCAAGGTCAAAGCTCGCCCAAGTGAGAGAACGAAGCTCCGCCGCCCGCAGGCCGGTCGTGAGTGCCACCTTGTAGCATAGTGCCCTGTGAGGCCCGGACAGGCCTTTGAACACGGGGCCTTTCTCCGATGCTTCAATCAGCACCTTCTTCTCACCGTCCGTTAGTGCTCTTCGGATACGTCGCTTGTCAGTATTAGGGTTGAGGCGCCTTAGACCTACCAGCGGATTGCTGGCGGTACGCTCGTCTCGAACAAGCCACGCAGCAAAGGACTTGATTGCAACTATGTAGTGATTGATGGTACTCGCACTGAGTCCTTTGCCGTGAAGCCGCGCAAGGAAATTCTCAGTCCGAGAAGCTGACAAGTCCGAGATGTGCTGAAACTTCAAATCCTGCACAATGCACTGGCACATACCCATAGTGTGCTTGATATGCTTCGCCGTCCGTCCTTGGGCTTTCAGGTGCCTGGCGAAGTCTGCAAGGTGCTCGCTCAGCGGCATTTTCTCCTGCTTTCTGAAAGGGTTTCTTACTCCAACAGCTTCCAGGGCAGCGTCACTGCTGATTTTTGCGAGCATCCTTTCAGACACGCTCTTGTCAGCACACAGCCTAACGCGGCGGGTGCGCCCGGAACCATCCTTGTATTCGCCGTAGTAGTTCCGGCTTTCCCGCGTTGCTGGCTTGCCCTCTTTCTTGCCCCTTACACGCCACTTTCTTCTAAAGATTCTCAATGCGGCACCCCCTTTCAAAAACAAAGCGAGCCGAGATTGGACACAACACCAACAAGCTCAAGATGAGCACGTATGGCGTGGTTCTCGGCCCGCCTGGATTCTTTGCTGTTGCCCATCCTAACGCTTGTTGTGCTGTGTCCTGATGACATGGTACAACCGAGGGCAGGAGGCGTCAAGTCTTTTTCTCTCCGCATAACCCAACTCCTCGTCTTCACCTGTGTTCACCTCTGGCTTAAATATGAGTGCTGACTACTGTTGAACAGTCTCCAAAAAAGAGTTGCAATTCCCCCCGCAGAGACGTCATATAAGAGCGGTTTCACAGGTCGGAGTGCCAGGTGACGGTATCCATAAGCGGTTACGAGGTAGTCTCCAAGCTGGGTGAAGGCGGCATGGGTGTCGTCTTCAAGGCGGTGCACACCCTTACCGGCAGACAGGTTGCCATCAAGGTACTGCCGCCTGAGCTGGCCAAGGATGAGGACTACCACAGACGCTTTCTGCGGGAGGCGCGTGCCGCCGCCGCCTTCAATCACATCAACATCACCAAAGTCTTCGATGCCGGAGAGCAGAACGGACTCAACTACATTGTCATGGAGTACGTGGAGGGCCAGAGCATAGGCAGCATTGTCAGAAGTGCCGGTCCTCTGGCCCCGGAAGATGCCCTTTTCATCGCCCGCGACGTAGCCAACGGTCTTGTCCACGCGCACGCGGAAGGCGTAATCCACCGCGACATCAAGCCTGACAACATAATGGTGGACTTCGAAGGCATGACGAAGATAACCGACATGGGCCTTGCCAAGCAGGGCGGTGTGGCGGACGAAGCCCGGCGCAAGGCACAGGAGCTGCAGCCCAGATAACACCCTTCTTCCGGTGAGTAAATCGTCGTGAATGATACTCACCGGCTCTCGTCAAAAACATAAGTGTCAGCGCTATTGACAAATGACTGTAAAGCGACGAATATACCGGCATACACTTCCCGCTTTCTGAGGCTGGACAAATGAAGAAGCTCTGCATCGCTTGCTGTATCGCGGTGGCCCTGTGCATCCTCCCACTCGCCATGGGGCAGGAAGCGCCGCAGAAGCAGTACCGAATCTTCAGCGGCGGGTTCAGCAGGCACCATGGGATGCGCTGGGCGCTGTGCTATCATTCTGATACGGACGACCCGCCCTCCTTTTCCCCTCAAGCTGATTTCACCGACGGCCTCATAGTCCCTGTTACTATCCGCAATTTCGGCAGCGCACCCGTAACCATCCGCTCCGGGAAGGCCTCGTGGACGGATTTCGTCAGCGTCAAGCTCAAGTACATGCCTGACGAAGAGGACGAAACCAACCTCGAAGAGCCGGCAAGCAGCTATACTGCGAGACGCTACGCCCGCCTGCACGAGACCCTTGACGTGCTCGAAACAGGAGAACAGTTCTCAAGCAATGACTACGATGAAATATGGCTTATCATAGAGTTCGATGACCCCGGGAAGCTAAGAGAAGGTGATTACGTGTGGCGTCCGAAGGTGGATTTCACCGCGCTCGCCGCCGCCATTCCCGACCTGTCCCGGGAGAATATCTATGAGCATCCCGGTTTCGGCAATACCCCGGGCGCTGAGTTTGCCTTCCTCACTTGCCATAGGAGAATAGGGTTCAAGACTGTCGCGGAGAAGAAAGCCGCCATGAACCACTACCTCTTCACGGCGGGCGAGCGCTTCGACTTCGGGAAAGAGCCCGAAGCGCGCGCGTTCCTCGCGAAGGCGCTAAAAATCAACCCCGACTCGACACCCGCACTCATCTCAAAGGCCGGATTCGACTACGAGACATGCAGGTTCGAGGAGGCGCTTGCGAGTGTACTCAGGGCCACAGCGCTTCTCAAAGGGAATGGCGACCCGTACTACACCGGGGATGAAGAATGCCGCGCTCTTGACCTGCAGGATTTCTACAAGTACGCGGGCGAGTGCCACGAAGAGCTTGGAGACTACGACGAGGCCGAGTACTGCTACGTGCTTTCACGAGAGATGCTAAACGGCCGCGCTTTCGACCCGGGCCCGGAAATTGACGACCACTGGAGCGCCGAGCGCTCATGCCTGGGCAGCGCGCTGGAATACTGCCGCTCGCCCTGGGTTCGGCGCCGGTCGGGAAGGAGATAATGAAGAAGTCCCTGATACTAATGTCTGCCGCGCTTGCGCTGCTTCTTGTGGCTCTTTCGGCAGCGGGCCAGGAAAAGCCCGGGAAGAAGTTCGAGATACACTGCGGCGAAGTTAGCGGCTCGTCCGGATGGTCTCCCGGCACAGGCGCGTTCTGGATAAGATGGTCCTACCGGGCCTACTCAGACGATGCCGGCGAGGCCCTGGCAAGGGATTTCGCCATCGGCGTACTCGTGCCGGTCTGCATAGAGGCTGACAAAGGCATTACAGTCAGGACTGGCGAGGCTTGCTGGAGCGATTTTGTGTCGGTGGATATTCGCCGCGTGAAGCTTGCCGAGGATTCCTGGTGGAGTGTCGAGGAATTCATAAAGCCGAAAAGCTCATGGAAAACATCCCTGTTTGCCGCCGGCGATTGCGAGCCGGGCCCGATGGATTCCTGGGGCGAGATGGTCTGGATGAAAGTGACTTTCGACAAGCCGGAAGCGCTCGAAGAGGGGTATTACGTCTTCATACCCAGAGTTGACTTTGCGGCCATGGCCAAGCCGCTGCCCGACCTGTGCGAGAAAAACCTCGAAGAGCCGCTCAAGTTCGAGACGACCGACTTCGAGCAAAACGACTTCCTCTACCACCGCGGGTTCAACCTCAACTCCGATGACGGCAGGAGAAGTGCAATAAATACCCTTCTCATTGAAGCGCAGAGGATGCGCGCGTTCGGCAAAAGAGACCTCGCACACGGATACTTCGACAGGGTATTCAAGATAAACGAAAACTCCGTGGCGGGCCGCATCACACTAACAGGCATGTACCACAAAGATGAAGACACCCAGAAGGCGCTCGCCTGCATGCTCGAGGCGCTTGAGGTTGCGCAGAGCAACAGTGATAGACTTGTGAAACCGGAGAGGACCGGGCTTGTGCGCTGGGTTGTCTACAAGTGGACTGGCTACCTCTACCACGTGCTCAGGCAGTTTGACGAGGCCGAGTACTACTACCTTCGAGCCATAGAGATGATAAACGACGAGGCGTTCGACCCCGGCCCACGAATAGACGACACCTGGGGCTGGGAATGCAGTGTCGTCTATGGATACATGGAGATTGCCCGCAAGCGGGAACCGCTTGATAAACTCGACGGGGAGTAAGTGATGAAAAGACTGAAGTTGATTTCCGTACTGCTCTGCTTTGCCTGTTTCGGCTGCGCGACCGTTACGCCCGCTGACAGGAAGCCGCCCTCCGACCTCGAGACGCTTGCCGCCATGTACCGCGAGGGCAGAGCGCCCAGGGGGTTTGTCAGCGAGGACCACGATGTCCTTCGGTGGGGCGACGGCACAGACGAGAGGTACAACAGGTTCCACACCTACATCATTCTGAAGAAGAAGCTCCTCAACGATGGCCGCAGGGCTGTCCCCTTCATAAGGAAACTGCTGGGAGTCAGGCAGGACCAGCTCTGCATACTCGGCTGCATAGCGGCTGGCAGGACGGGGGACACATCGCTTGCAGACCCGCTCATTGCCCTGCTCACCGACAAGAACGAGGACATCCAGGCCCACGCCTCCTACGCGCTTATCGAAATCGGGAAACGCTCGCAAAAGACGGCCCAGGCAATCTTCGAGAAGCTGCGCGCGCTGGAAAAACGCGGCTCTTACAAGTACCGCGAGAACAGGAGAGGCATCTACATCGTACGCAAGCTCAACATCAAGGAGGCAATCCCCGATATCATGTCGCTGCTGTCAAGGGAGCACTGGGTTGTGCCAAAGCTCTCGGCCGTAAACGCGCTCGCCGAGATGCGTGTGAAAGAGGCGGTGCCGAAGCTGATAACTCTCCTTCGCGACAAGGCGCAGGACCCGACCGTGCGCTTCCGCTGCGCCATCGCGCTTGCCGAGCTGGGCCCCGCGCAGGCCAAGCTCGACCTCGTCGTGGCGGTAGAGGATGCGGACGCGGTGGTGCGCTGGGGCGCCGCCATGGCGTTTAAGAAGAACAAGGCGCGCGAGTCCATCCCCGTCCTTATTGAGGCCATCACCGACAAGTCCCAGAAGGTCAGCGCCGAAGCCATAAGGGCTCTCTACTTCCAGACCGGCCAGAAGCTGACGCATGACTTCATCGAGCGCCCCTACGCATTCGGCGAAAAGGAACAGAAGCTCCCCGATGAGCTCAAGAAGGCGCAGAAGACGTGGCGGGACTGGTGGGACAAGAACAAACACAACTTCAAGTGATTCCCGCCTCCGTGAGACTTGCGCGCACAGGCTTCGTGTTGTATACTCTCACTGGTGGAACCCTCACGCAAAAGCCGGAAATCAGAGCGCGGCAGCGCCCTGCGAAGGGTGATTCTACTTGCCGTACTCGCTGCCTTCTCTCTGCTCTATTTCTGCACCCGCCCGGCCCCGCGCGTACAGCCGGGGGAAACAGGCATAATCCCTGCGCTCAATGAAGATGAAGTCGCCTCTCTGAGGGCCACGCCGACGGGGCGCCAGCTCAAGGCCGCAATCGAGAAGCTGCGCCCGCTCCACAATGAGCTGGGCCCCATCCAGCCGGGCGACTGGCTCGAAAGCCACCCCGAGCGCGGACAGACTTTCAAGGAATACCTGGCGATAAAGCCCGTTACTGTCCGGGGCAAGCGAAACACGCTCTACATACAGCCACTCGGCGAGTTCTCCAATGCCCAGCGAAAGATTGTGACCCTCACCGCCGACTTCATGGGCCGCTACTTTAGCCTTCCGGTAAAAATCAAGGAGGATATGCCTCTTTCGGTAATCCCTGCCGAGGCCCGCCGGTTCCATCCCACCTGGACGGACAGCAAGGGCGACAGAATCAAGCAAATCCTCTCGACATACGTGCTCGACAAAGTGCTCTACCCCCGCCTGCCTGATGACGCTGCCGCCTACATCGCCTTCACATCATCGGACCTCTGGCCGGGGCGCGGGTGGAACTTCGTCTTCGGACAGGCATCCCTCGTAAACCGCGTGGGCGTCTGGTCAATCTACCGCTTCGGCAACCCCGCGGTGAGCGAGGATACGTTCAAGCTCGCACTGCTTCGCACCATGAAGGTCTCCACCCACGAGACGGGACACATGTTCTCCATACTGCACTGCATCGCCTACGAGTGCAACATGTGCGGAAGCAACAACATGGCCGAGGCCGACCGCCAACCCCTGTGGCTCTGCCCGGAATGTATGGCCAAGGTCTGCTGGGCGACAGAAACCGACCCGGTCACACGCTACCGCAAGCTGGCCGAATTCTGCAAGGAACACGGCTTTAAGGCCGAGCAGGAATTCTACGAAAAATCCTTCAAAGCGCTCAAAGGCGACCGATAATCATCTCCGCTTTTTCTCTATCTCAGTTAGCATGGAGTTGATTTCGTCAAGCTCCTTGCGGCGGTAGCCATGCTTGACACGGTAGTCGTAGAGTTCCTTGGCGCGTATGAGTATCTTTTTGGCCTTGTCTTTGTCGCGCTTCCTGCTGTGCTGCTTCCACTGCTCGAACAGGAACTTGCCGTATTCGTAATAGACCTCCGCACCCGCATTGGGATGCATCTTACTGGCTATCCTCCGACTTTCCTTGAATGCTCTATCTGCCTTCTCTGTCTCACCTGTCATTGTATAGGTTGCTCCAAGTGTAATCTGTGCCACAAGAATCAATTCCGGGTTCTCGCTCTCTTCTGCAAGTCTCCAGCCTTTTTCTGCTTCCTGAATTGCGGCCTCATAATTCCTTTCAATTGACAACGCCCGTGCTTTCAGCAGGAAGACCTCCGCCAATCTTCTCTTCCAACTCTCAGAAGATAGAATACGTTGTGCTTTTTTCAGTACTTTGAGTGATCCCGGCATGTCATTTTTTTCTAGAAGAACTGCCGCTTGCTCTACGTAGTTGCCAGCAATCTTACGTTTGAGACCCAAGCGTTTCCACCTTTTGGCACTTTCACCGAAATGGCGTAGCGCCGTATCATAATCACCGCAAGCACTACAAAGGGCACCCATATTGCTGAACACGCCGGCTGCGTTTCTCCTGTCATCGACTTCCTCAAATGTAGCAAGGCTTCTTCGAAAAGAATTATAGCCAGCAGAGTACTGACCCTGATCACACTGTTTGGATCCAATGTTGAACAGTGCAATTGCCACACCTCGTCGGTTACCTACTTCCTCGTGTATTCTCAGGCTTCTGCGATAATGGTCAAGCGCGGTACTGTGTTCACCTCGTCTGGCGTAGACGACGCCGATATCGTTCAGAATCCCCGCTACGGCTACCCGATTGCCTGTCTTATTTGCAAGATTAAGGGCCTCGTGGAGGTATTCGAGCGATCCGCGAAGACCACCCAAGTTCTCCAGCACAAAAGATAGTCCACTCTCCTCGCCTATGCTCTTGTAGACCTCTATGCTTTTCTCAAAGAACTCACCTGCCTTCCCGAGCTCATTCAGATTCCAATGAACAACACCGATGAGATTCAAGGTCCTTGCTAACTCCCGATGGCTATTTGTCTCCTCAAATACTTTCAGGGCGAACGCATATTTCCTAATAGCCTCGTCATAAGCACCTGTTCCCCACAAAACTAATCCCCTCACAAGAGCGGCCTTAGCAGCAAGAACGGGCTCCAAAGATCGCTTCTCCAACGTGTCGAGGATCCTTATAGCTTCTTGTGGTCTGCCGATTCTCCTTTCGATTGAGGCAATCCCTATTGCGTTATAGATATAGCGGGTATCCACCTTCTGAATCTTAGAGTTAGCCTTTTCGAAGAGTGCGCGTGCTTCCAGAAATGAAGATACTTCCAGAAGGCGCTTGGCTTCCTTGACTAGATAGTCAACTTCCTTGTCAGTTTTACCTTCAAGCTCATAGTGGTGTGCAAGGTCGGCGTAGAAGCGCGTAAGGTTGTCTTTCCAGATGCGCTCAATGCACTGCGCTATCGCTTTGTGCAGCTCTTTGCGTCTCTTTCTTGTTATCGAGTTGTAGAGCACATCGCGGGTAAGAACATGCTTGAACATGTACTCGATTTCAGGGATGCGTGACTTCTCGAAAATCAGCTCAAACTGCTCGAGGTCTGCAAGGTGGGTATCCAGTTTCTCACGGACTGTGGAAACCTCCTCAAGGATCTTTAGCAGGAATGTCTCGCCTATGACTGAAGCTTCCTGGAGTGCACGGCGGGTGTTCGCTTCGAGCGCGTCAACACGCGCCATAATTACGCCTTGGACGGTGTCCGGTATCTCAATGTCATTCAGGCTGACCGTCAGCTCCGGCTTGTTGCCGATAATGTGGAGTATGCCGCGCTGAAGAAGGCTCTTTATTATCTCTTCAATGAAGAAAGGGTTGCCACTGGTTTTGGCGAGTATCAGTTTCGCAAGGCCCTTTGGCAGGCTTTCGGCAATGAGAATGGATTTGATGAATTCCGTAACATCGTTGAGTGACAATGGCTCAAGATGGATTTCTGCGTACCTTTTTACCTTGCGCCACTTGTGCTCGAACTGCGGGCGGTAGACAAGGAGAAGCAGGATGGGTTTGTCCGCTATCTGGCGTCTGAGCCGGTCGAGGTAGTCAACCGTCGAGGGGTCAACCCAGTGCAGGTCTTCGATAGCGACAATAAGCGGCGTTTTTTCTGCCAGCTTGAAGAAGAACTTGTCGAGCGAGTCTGTCAGGTGGTCAATCTTCGCCTTGCCTTCAAGCTTTGACATGAGCGAGTCTTCGTACTCATAGCCGAGAAGGAATCCAAAGGCGCCGATGCGGTCTTCAAGCTGCTCTTCCTTGCTGAAAACTTCCGCCATGCCGTTTTCAATCTTGTCTTTGGCGGTGATTTCATCTTCGCCTTCTGCAACGTTGAGGTATGAGCGCATGAGGTTGGCAAAGGGCCGGAACGGGCGGTTAGCGCCGAATGAGTCGCAGCCGCCGCGAAGGAAAGTATATCCGCGTTTTTCGGCAAGCTGGCGTGTCTCAAAAACCATGCGGCTCTTTCCCACGCCTGCCTCACCGGAGATTGCGAGTATGCGGCCGGAGCCGGTTGGTTTTTCGGAGACCAACCCCGCCGATGAACGGCGGGGCTTTGGAATTTGTCTAACGGACGTGAGAATGCGGGCGATTTTTTTGATTTCAGCGTCGCGGCCGACGAGTGTCGCAAGACCTGCGCCGAGTGTTGATTCGTAAGCGCCAGTCGCGGCAATGTCAATTACTTCGTGTACTTTGAGTTTCTGTCTCTTGCCCTTGACCCTAACTGGCGCAAGCTTTTTGAAGCGGAACTTGCCGCGCACTGACTTGAATACTTTCTCGGAGACAAGTATCTGCCCCTTCTTGGCTTTTCCTTCAAGACGCGAAGCGATGTTGACTGCATCACCAAGCACTGTATGGTCCTTGCGGCGCTCATCGCCCATTCTGCCGAAGAGGACAAGGCCGGGGTTGATTCCAATTGATATGTCGAGGTTCAGGTTGTTGGCGAGGGAGTATTTGGTGAGTTCGCGCTTGATATCGAGAGCGCAGCGAAGGGCGCGCTCAGTGTCGTTCTCATGCGCCTTGGGCGCGCCGAAGACTGCCATGACGCAGTCGCCCATGTACTTGTCAACTGTGCCTTCGTAGCGGTAGACGCACTCGCCCATTATGCGATAGCAGTTGTCAATGACTTCAGAGACTTCTTCGGGGTCGAGTCCGGACGAGAAGGCTGTATAGCCTGAGAGGTCGGCGAAGAGGACAACCACGCTGCGCCGCTCTCTTACTGCAGTGAGCGCTTTGATGAGCTTTGCACCGCACTCGATGCAGAACTTGGCCCTGTCGGGGTTCTGGGAACCGCAAGCCGCACAGGTACGAGGCACGGTAAAGTCCTTTCACTCACTTTCGGGGTTTCTTGGCGGTGGTTTCCTCGAAGAGCTTTGCGAACAGCTTGTCCGCGTAGTCGATGGTCTTGTCGTGCCACTTCTCGAATTTGCCCAGCATCTGTCGGGCGCCGGGGGTCAGGCGCGAGCCGCCCCTCTTACTGCCCACGGAGGTCTCAATCAGTTTGAAGCCCAGCCTGCCCTCGGTGTCGTGCACCTTGCCCCACACTGTGCGGTACGACATGCCCAGCTTGCGCGCCGCCTTGTTCATGGAGCCGGTCTCGTCGATGGCTTTCAATATCCGCACGCGCCCCGTGCCAAAGATAATCTTCTCGTTCTCATCCTGTATCCAGAGCCTTGTGCGCGGCTTGAACGCCATCTCATTCCTCCCCCTCAATCGACAATCCTCTGCATGCCGCTGTATATGCTGACATTACCGCCACGGACAAACCCGATAAGCGTGATTCCCAGCTTGTTAGCCAGCCTCACAGAAAGGTCCGTAGGTGAGGTACGCGAGACCACTACCGGGAGCCCGCTCCTGGCTGCCTTGATTAGTATCTCCGAAGATATGCGCCCCGTGCACAGAAGCACCTTGTCGCTCAGTTCCGTCGAGTCCAGGTATGCCTGCCCGATAACCTTGTCCACCGCGTTGTGCCGGCCGACATCCTCTGCAAACAGCAGGATGCCACCCTTGTGGGCAATCGCGGCAGAGTGGATGCCGCCGGTCTGCTGATACGTATCGCAGCGGCGAATCATCCGGCTGACAAGCTTGCGAACCTCTCCGGCGCCGAGGCGCAGCCTCGACCTCACGCGCCCCACGCCCGCAAGTCCGAAGGCGCCCTTGTAGAGCGCCACGGCCGCGCACCCGGAGGTCACCAGGCCGCGTTTGCGGGTTGAGTCGAACTCCCCGCTAAGCTGCACGCGGACTACCCATTCCCGGCGGTCGATTTCCACTCGCTCGACGGTCGTGGCCCGGGTTATCGCACCCTCACCCAGCAGGAACCCGAGCGTAAGCTGCTTCAGGTCGGTCGGCGTCGCCATTAGCACCGCGTACTCGGAGCCGTTCATGTACACGGAGACAGGCACCTCCCGGACAATGCTCTCGACAGCCGTCCGGGGGGCGGCGTTGCCCCTTATGCGCTTGACCTTCCTCTTGGACGAAGCTCCCAGGAACAGTCCTCCCTAAAGCGCAACAAACCCCTCGCGCTGCGCAAGCATGTCAATGTGAAGCGTGCTTGCATCCGCAATCATCATTATCGGCGAGCGGGCCATCTTGCGGGTATCGATGACCTTGAGATACCTCTTGCAGTTGTCACAGACGTCGGCGTAGCGCTCCCGCGACTTGCCCTCGGCGTAGAGCATGCGCAGCTTCTCGTGGTTGTCAATGCCGCAGTTGACGCACTTGAGCCTGGGGAAGCGCCAGGTGGTCGAGCACGCGGGGCAGCAGAGTACGCGCCTGCCTTCCTCGCCCACGAGTTTCGTGATATACGGCAGCCGCCCGCACACGGGACAGGAACGCTTGTCCCAGTCCTTGTCGTCAAGCAAGGGCGCCAACTTCTGTGCATAAATCTCGAGGTTCGGGCGAATGCTGGAGTAGACAAGCAGGGCGAAGAAATGCGGGTCGAGGTCCAGGTCCATCGCCTGCTTCTTGAGCTCCTCGCTCGATTGCCCGCGGAAGGCCTCTTCCAGAACCGCCTCGACGTCGAGCTTGCCTGATTCGACAGCGCTGGTTAGCTTCCCCGCCTCCTCGGCAAACTCCTCGCCGTGCCCGGCGGCAATCTCCTTGAGCCTGCCGAAGAGCGCCGCGGCCGCCTCGGCGTCAAGCTTCGCATCTACCTCGCCCAGAAGCGTGACACCCGTATCCGCGCAAACCGCCGCCCGGTCGGCATCCATATCCACCTCGACGGCCGGCAGCTTCGATTTCGCCTCGTTCTGCGCAAGGAGCAGTTCCCTGTACATCGCGAGCACTTTTTCGTACTCAGGCATGTCCGCCAGCGCCCGTTTCACATCCTCTTCGAGCTTCTGTGCCCAGGTCTGTGCTTCCTCGTCGGCCACTTTCGTTCTCCTTAAGAGTGTCTTCGGCTCCGGTGAAACGAAAGTGGAATTATACGCCAAACACCTGCTGCAGACAACCGGCAATCTCCTCAAAAATCTCCTCAAAAACCAACAGACTGATACCCATATCCCGCGATATGCGGCACTTACCTTGCTTTGAGGTGAGACCGCGCCAGGCGAGCCGGTTTGGGTCAGGAGAAACCTGGAAGCTACTCTGAGGTGGAGCAGAGAAACAAGTTCTTGTTGTCTTCGGAGAAGAGCACCAGCGCATTCTCGTAGCAGGATGAATTGACCTCGAAGTTCATGGAGTACCATGCGACAATACGATATTCGCGCTCGAGGTGCTCAATCAAATCACCCAGGGTTGGATTCGTGGCGGTCAGATTGATTGTGATGTCCTTTTCCCAGCTTCGTCTGTCGGGAATAACAAGGATGCCGGCACGGTTTTCTATTTCCTTGACCATATCGTTGAGCTTCATCCCGGCCGGGGAGAAGCCAAGGGCTTTGCTCTTGAACCTGTTGAACGCAGTCCTGCCGATAGAGTCCCAATAGCGCCTGGTTCTTGCCTGTTCACTGCGCACAATATCGATGCAGTTGAGGTCAGCATCGAATACATAAGAGAAATCGACATTGTCGAGCGCCCGCTCCATGGCAGCCGCGGCGTTGCCATTCCAGCGCCCGCGGGGCGCTTCAAGGTTCAGGCTGCAAGACCGGCAGCAGGAGTGATTTAGCGGCAAACCCCAGGTCTTGCATACTTGGAGAAGCGCTTCCCGGGAGCTTTTTCCAGTCCAGTCGAACTCGTGCTCCTGCGGAGAATTGAGTATTTCGAGGAATTGCCGGTATTTGTGTTCCTTTCGCAGCTCGAAGTACGCTTCCCTGATGGCGCGATTTATCCGCTCTCTTGCCGAAGGCTCCAGGTCGTACGATATGTACACCCCTTCCGGCTTGAGCGTATAGGAGAGGTCATCCATGCATTCCAGTATCAGGCTGAGCAGGTTCTTAGCCTTTATCTGTCTGACGCGCAGAGTGACGGTGCTTTCGGTATCTACCTCGGGGCTTACTATAATGTTTATGCCGATAAGGTCGCTCACGAACCTCAGGGCTTCGCTTGCGGGTGTTTCATCGAAATTGGCGGTCATTCTCCTTTCAAGGATTTTTTCCATCTCGAGGTACCAGCCCGGCATCGTGTATGGATAGGGCGGACGTGAGCCTTCCTGCGACATGCAGAGCAGGCTGATACCCTCTGGTTCTTCTTGAGGCTGCGGCTCCGGACGCTCCATGCGTGGCTCTTCGACAAAGTGGATAACCTCGATTACGGGCGCCGTTCCCGGGATAACGTAGCCCGCGTTGATGACGGCTACGGCGGAAATGCCGGTGAGAGCCGCGACAAAAGCGAACACCAGAATTCTCATAAGCTTTATCATCATCTCTATATACCCCCCAGAGAATCAAAGCTTCCGTGGCAGTTCACATCTAAAACACGGCATGCACTAACGAGAAGGTGCGGGTCGGGGCGGGATTTCAAGGCTTCGAGTTGCTGCCGGGGTTTTTCTGTGTTGTCTTTGTGTGCGCCCGGCCTGCCCGGTTGCGGCACCAGGCTTTGAGAAAACCGTATGGCAGGTTGAATCTGGGAACGGCTGCAATGTACCTGTCTTGAGCTTCGCCGAAGAATTCCCTGAGCAGTGCCTCCTCATCCCTGGTCCTCACATACTGGAAGATGAGTACGCCCGTCAGCGGAAGAAGCAGGAGAGGTGCGCCGGCGAGGATTGTCATGCCAAGCAGCTCACAGAACATGCCCGCTCTCACCGGGTGGCGTACAATGCTGTAAATGCCGTGCGTTACAAGGGTTGCCCCTTCGTAGCAGACAAGCTCTTCGTTGTACTGCCAGCTCAGTGAGAGAAGTGCCGCAAGGCCCACTGTGAAGCCGAGGACGAAAACGAAGCTGCCCAACACGACCACAGGCAGGGAATCCGGGTAGTGCCCGGCTCTCAACAGAAATACGGCGTATATGCAGACGTACAGGCAGAAGATGTGCCACGGCCTGATAATCGATGTCTTCTTGCGAAGCACCTTCCGTTTTCTATTGGCTATGTCGTGACGGGCCTGAGGCAGGTATCTTACGAGTACTCCAACAGTTACGAGAAGCAGGAGTGCTGTATCGTTTCTCAAGTAGTCAGCTATCATGATGGTGTCGGCCGGCTCCCCCGAAGACTGGTTCAGGTTTCATGTTAAGATATTTGCCTAAGAGAGTCAAGACAAGCCACCACGCTGCCAGGGTCATTTAGTTCTCTGAACTTAGTGTGGCGAAGCCCCGCCCCCGGCTCGAGGTGGGTCATTTAGCGGTCGAGCTTGCTCGACGTGTAATACACGGCGGACAAGTCCGCCGGCTAAATATCCGCCGGCTGAAGCCGGCGGATAAACGCCCCGCCGTGAACGACGGGGCTTGACCGGTTATGGCGTGTTGCGGGGGTACGGGGACATTTTGAATTTAAGTCAGGTGCCAGGGAGGTGGCCAGTTTGTTCACCACACTGACTTGAGAGAACTAAATGACCCTGGCCGCGCTGCCGCCTGTCGTAACAGCACACCCCGGTACGATCATGCCGATTATATTGCATGTTCGTGCAACATGCTGGCAGGAGCATTCCGGGCCGCAGGCGGCCCGGCTAAACCATCCGCGGGCTGAAGCCCTCGGCTTTCTTGTCATTGGGCATTTAGGGCGGTGTTCAGCGGTCGGATTGCTCATCCGGGCGCAGTTCCGGGAGTCTGGGCTCGGGTCTTCGGGGCATGGGCGAGATGGGGAAACGCAGGACGAAGGTGGTGCCTTCACCGACTATGGAGTGGAAGGTGATTGTGCCTTCGTGGTCGTCAACGATTTTCTTGACAATGGGCAGGCCCAGGCCTGTGCCGGCGGACTTGGTGGTAAAGAAGGGCGTGAATATCTTCTCCTTGAGCTCTTCGGGGATGCCGCGCCCGGTGTCGGAAATATGCACCTCGAAATAACGACCCTCATTCCTGGTGGAGACAACAAGGGCTCCTTCGCCTTCGAGTGCGGAGATGGCGTTCTGCATGAGGTTGAAGAGAACCTGCTTAACCTGCTGGGCATCAATCATTACAAGGGGTATGGACTCGTCGAGGTGCTTTTCAGTGTCGATGCCGTGCTTTTCTGTCTCGTCGTGGAGCATGAGCAGGGTGTCGTCAACTATGCGATTGATATTGTGCTTTTCGAACAGCGGGCTGGGGGGCTTGGCGAAGTTCATGATGTTGGAGAGTATGCGCTCGAGGCGCTCGACCTCCTGCACGATAATCCACGAGTTGCTTTTCACGCGGGATGTCCTGTCGGGTGAGCGGTTGATTGCGCGTGCGAAGCCGCCTATTGTGACGAGGGGGTTTCGTATTTCGTGTGCGACGCGGGCGGCCATGTCACCTATCGTGGCGAGCTGCTCGGCGCGTATTGCCCTTTCTCTTGCGGTGCGCAGGTCTTCGTAGGCTTTGGCGAGTTTCTCCACCTTGTCCTGCAGGTTGCGGTAAGACTCGGCGCTGTCCACAGCCATGGCGGCCTGTCCGACGAAGGCTTCGAGGAGCTCAATCTGGCCGGTGGTTATTGCCCGGCCGCTGTAGGCGTTATCGGCGAGCACGGCGCCGACGACGCGGTTGCGGGCAATCATGGGAACAACCACGAAGGAGTCGCACTTGAATGTGTCGAGGAAGACATCGCTTACCTGCGGGTCTGTGGCGGCGCTTTCCACGTGGAAGGTCCTTCGCGCCCTTACCGCGAGGACGGGCACTTCGCGCGAGTCGCGCAGGGGGTATCGCACGGCCTGGATGAATTCGCGCAGGGGCATTTTCTCGCCATCGGCGATACGGTCGTATGCGGAGAGCAGGTCGTCGAGGCTGCGCTGTTCCTTGGAGAGGTCACTCCAGACGCGGATGGCATCCTGCAGGCTGGTGGGGCCGACAGCCATCTCGCCGTCGAGACTCTGGCGCTCCTCGTTTATCAGAAAGAGGAAGGCGCGGGAGAAGCCGATGGCCATACCCGCGGTCGTGCAGGTCAGGATGGTGAAGAGGATCCTGTCAAGGTCGAGGGTGCCCTGTATTGAAAGCGCGATGTTTCGTAGCATGGCGACGACATCCCGCCTGAGGGCCGTTTCGGTCACATCGTCGAGGACGAGGAGGATTTCCTCGTCGCCCTCGCTGGCGAGGGGGCTTACGGAAATGTCGAAGAAGAGGTTTCTCCTGCCCGGGCCGGTGTCGTAATAGACGCCGCGCAGGATGCCGGTGGCGCCTTCCTGCGCCACGCGGCGTATTTCGGCGAGCAGCTCGTCCTTGCGGGTGAGCCGGTCGGCGAGCAGGTCGGCGAAGTGGGTGTCGCGGACAGCCGGCTCGTCGAAGTCCAGTTTCTCGTAGAAGCTCGGGTTGGCGTAGAGCACTTTCTGGTCGCTGTCGAGGACAACGATAAGAGAGGGAATGGCGGAGACGATTTCGAGGTTCAGGTCACGCAGCCTGCGTATCTCGTAATACTGTGTTTCTACTCGATGCTTGAGAAGGGACTGCTCTTCGCGCAGCATGGCTTCTTGGGCGTAGGAGTGCAGGAACCTGGAGACGCGGGCGAGCAGTTCGAGGCTGGAGTAAGGTTTCAGTAGGCAGTCATCGGCGCCTGCCTTGAAACATTCGAGCGCATTGTCCACCTGGGCATCGCCCTGGTGGCGAAGCATAATCACGGGGATGTAGCCGCGGGTGGTTACCTGTCGCACCTTGCGGCACACGTCGTAGCCGGACATGTCGGGCAGGTGCGTGTCTACCAGTGCAAGGTCAACCTTCCCGCCAGCCACAAGGTTGACGAGGGTGCGTCCGTCGTGCACTGTCTGCACATCATAGCCTTCGGTGCGCAGCTTGCCTGCGAGCGAGTCAGCTTCCTGCGGCTCGGTGAGCGCGAGGACTATTCTGCCTTCAGAGTCTGTCAATGCAGTTATCCAGCGAATACATGACTGTGCTGCCGGGCTCCAGTTCCAGGGCCCATATCACGTATACCCCGCAGCACTGAAACACCTTCTCGAAGCCGCTTTCCGAGTGGTTCACGGAGTAAACGGGGTGAACCAGCACGCGAGCCGCTGGCTCAGCGTGCACGCGAATCTGCAGACGGAGGCGCTCGTCGCGGATGCCGAAGACCGAGTGTGCGCCGAGGTCTGCGGTTCTGCCGAGCCCGCCCTGCTTCTTTGAGTTGTCGCCGGCTCCTGTGAAGTACCATTTCGCGGGGTCGCGCTCGGAGAGCATGGCGAAGTTGAACTCGACCGCGAATTCGGCCTTGATGGCGGCGGGGCTGGCGTTCCGGAAGGAGTATGTGACGGTAAAGCTGCCGGGGTCTTTTGAGAGCGAGACAGTCTTGGCGAGCGAGAGGACCCGGTCGCCCCCGGGGGTGAAGACGATTTCGCGCGAATGCATTGTGAGAGAGCCTGCCTGTTCATCGATGGTGAAGTCACGGTGCGACTTGGCTGTACCGGAAAGCTCGCGGTACTCGCAGTCTGCGATGGTCGCCGGAGTATAGCCTGGCGCGAGGAAATGGTCAAGGAGCGAGACCCTGCTGTAGCGGTCATACTTCAGCAGTGGGGCCAGGCTGGACGAATCGGCCCCGAGCTCGTGGATTGAAGGGACCTCTGCGTCCGGCGGCGGGCTGTGCTGCTCTTGCCCGACTTCGCGGTGATAGTATTCCTCCCGGCGGGCCATGGTGTTCAGCAGGTTGAACCCGGCGGGCCGGAAGTCAAGCTCGTAGAGGTGCCCGCCGGCGGAAGGCTTGAGATAGAGGTTGAGCGACCCGTTAGACAGCTTCACTTCCGGCGAGCCGTCGCCGTCGAAGTCCGCTTCAGTTACCTTCGCCTTCCCGGCGCGGTTTACGAGGTTCTCGGCTGCAAGGAGCTTTTCGTAGACAGCGGTGCGCAGGTGCGGCAGGTAGATGCCGCCAAAGACCCCGTGCCAGTAGGCGCAGTTGCACTGCCCGCGGTAGAGTTCGCGCAGCGCCTCGGCGCGTTTTTTCGAGCGGCTGGCGTTCACGAGCCGCGAGACTTCGAGCATCTTCGCATACATGCGCGCGGCTTCCGGGTATTTCACGCGGTAATTGCGCCAGGAGCCGCCGCGGATGCAGAAAGAGACCAGGTCGAAGACGCCGCGGTCTTTGAGCAGGTCCACAAGCTGCTCGTAGCGCTCACGGGCCGGCGTTTCGAGTACCCACTCCCCCATTTCGCGGTACGATGTGTCAGGCAGGTATATCCGTCCGGCGGGTGTGAGCTTCTGAAGCGCTTCGCTGAAGTGGATAATCTCAATCCACGAGGAATTCTCAGCCAGCGCGTCGAGAAACCGTTCCAGCCAGCCATCGGTGTAGACGTGTTTGTGCGTGCCGGGCCAGGTGCCGAACTTCTCGCCGTCGTCGGCGTAGACGATGAGGCGCTCTGTGCCGTCCTCGGCAAGCGAGCGAAGGTGCTCAATCACCTCCTCAACCTGACGGAAGGGGATTAGGTATCGCAGCCGCTCGCTTATGGGAAACACGCTCAGGGTGCTGCCTTCGTGCTCGGTGGTGTAGTAGCCGAGAAGCTCCTGACCAATGAGCCCGGCGTTCTTGAAGTGGTTGTCGTCGAGCATGGTGTAGCGCACACCCGCTTCGGCCAGTGAGGAGGCGAGGAACTGCTCCCAGACACGCTCGGCGAGCCACGCGCCCTGCGGCCGCTGCCCAAACGTGTCCTTGAGGAACTCGGCGTAGCTGGAGACCTGGCCGACCCTGTCAGTCTCCGGCAGGATTGTAAGGATAGGCTCGTAGAAGCCGCCGCCGAGAATCTCGACCTGCCCGCGTTCCACCATGGTACGCAGCCTGTCAACGTATTCCGGGTGATGTTCCTGTATCCATTCGTGCAGGCAGCCGGAGTTGTGCAGTGCGAACTTGATGCCCGGGTAGTTCTCCATCATCTTGAGAAACGGCAGGTAGGCTCTCTTGTACGCATCTTCAAACACGCCGTCGAAGTTGCCTACAGGCTGATGATTGTGTATCCCAATTGCGAAGTATATTTTTCCAGAGTCCATTGTTCTTCCTCAGTGCAGTTAGTGAAGAACTGCTTAGATACTATTCTACCTGTCGCGTTTTCGGGTTCAACATCAAAACGAGCAAATCAACACTGTGGCAGAAGATCCATTCAACTATTATCACTTCAAATCAAGGTATGTTCGAACAGCTTTCTAACGGAATCACGATTCATAGGTTCTTCCGAGAAATGCAGGTTGAAAAAGCTTTCTTTGCATGTTAGACTGGTGTACAGTTTAGTTGGTCTCAAGCAAATTGCAGGCGTAAAGACCATGTACGACAACGTTCATGCTAAAAAGATTGCAGAAAAGCAGAAGCAAATGCCCTTGACAGACTTCGCGAGTGTCACACCGGAAACTAGACTTGAGGACATGAATCTAAATTGGACAGAGCGAGACCTGCCCGAAAGAAAGAGAACCAAGCATGTTCATAGACTCCACCCTTATCTTGGCAAATTCATTCCTCAGCTTGTGGAAATTTTCTTGAGAAAGTTTACACCCAAATTGGTCTATGACCCTTTCTGCGGCTCCGGGACAACCCTCGTCGAGGCAAATGTCTTGGGTATTGACTCTATCGGAACTGATATTTCAGCCTTTAATGTCTTACTCTCAAGAGTGAAAACGGCAAAGTATGATTTGGAATTGCTACAGGAGGAGCTTAACGACATCCTGTCGAAATTACAGGAACACAGGGCACATCTGTCTTGTCAAGAATGTCCCAGGGATGGAAACAACCAGCTTGTCCTTTTCAAGAAACAGCTCCAAAAACTAAATGGCAAGGCGAATGATGTTTTCGAAACTGATAATGAATACATCAAAACTTGGTTCTCGGAGACAGCTCAAAAGGATCTTTTGTGTTATCTCCACTTTATTAAAGAATACACATACCAGGACATCCTCAGAATCGTTCTGTCGCGTGCCGCACGTTCAGCAAGATTGGTAAAACACTACGATCTTGATTTCCCTAAGAAACCACAAAGAACCTCTTACCATTGTCACAAACATAGAAGAACATGCCAGCCGGTGAATGAAGCGTACAAGTTTCTGCGTCGTTACACAATTGACACACTTGCGCGAGTGAAGCGATTCTCCAGAATTAGAACTGAAGCGAGTGTATTGGTTAATCATGCCGATTCAAGAGAAGGAAAGCTACCAAAGGATATTGATATGGTGTTCACCTCTCCGCCTTACGTAGGCCTCATTGACTACCATGAACAGCACAGATACTCCTACGAACTCCTTGGACTTCAAAAGAACGATGCAAAAGAGATCGGTTCTGCAAACAATGGACGATCACTCCGCGCAAGAAAAGAATACATAAAGGGAATCAACGACGTTATAGCTCATACGAGAGACCATATGAGGAAGGATGCACTTATGATAATTGTCGTGAATGATAAAGATGGTCTATATGATCCTCGCCCTTTGGGATTTAGGACAATCGGCCGAGTCGATCGTCACGTAAATCGGCGTACAGGACGCAGGGAGAATGCATTCTACGAAAGCATCTTGATTTGGCAGAAAAATGATTAAAAGAAGTGTAAGAAACCAGATTAAAGGATACCTCGAAGGTTTTATTCAAGGTATGATTGATGAACACAAAGACCAAGGTTTCGAACCGAAGCAACTTCGTCCTGTTCGCAATTCATCGAAGCGGGGTGACTTGAAGCCATTTCACGAGTCGATTTTACCGCATGGCCTGCTACTTGTAACTGAATTCGAGAGGTCCTTTTCTACTAAACTTGGTACTACTTTTGAGGAATGCGCTCGACTTGTTGGTCAGTCCATTCACAAAAGAGCGGAACGAGGGCACAGAATTTGTGGCGCAATCACAAAAGATGCAGTAAAACGGATAGAAGAAATTATAGCTGAAGTCGGCAGTGGCGGAATGAAGGTAGATTACTCCGACTATGTTAAGGAAATCGTGGGTTTGAGCAAGAGTGGCATTGGAGTCGAGCGAGTCTGCATAGCCGACCTATATATTGAAAAGAAAGATGGCACTCAATTATTCTTCGAAATCAAAAGCCCAAAACCGAACAAGGGACAATGTTTGGAAGCCACCTCAAGATTACTTCAGATTCAAGCTATGACTCACAGTACGTACCCCAAATCGCGGGCTTTTTACGCTACGGCCTACAACCCTTATGGTCTCAGAAAAGAGGAATACAAACACAGTTTTGCCGTAAACTACATGGACATGGTTAACGAGGTTCTAATTGGTAAAGAATTCTGGGACATAGTGGGTGGGCCGGGAACCTACGAGAATATCCTTGGAATCTACCAGCAAGTTGGCCGGGAAAAAGGACCAGATATGATAGACCAATTAGCTCTCGGTTATTGACCCATATCCGCGGACTGAAGTCCGTAGGTTTTTAGTGGTGTTTGGCTATCGCCTTTTCGTAGAGGTTGACATACTCGCGGGCGCTTCTATCCCATGAGAAATCCTGGGCCATGCCTTTTGCGACCAGTTTCTTGAAGACTTTCGGTTTCTTGGCGTAGGTGTCCACTGCCCGCTTGAGTACCTTGACCAGTTCGGCGGCGCTGTATTCGCTGAAGGAGAAGCCGTTGGCCGTTCCCTTTTTCAGGGTCTTGTTGGTGCAGTCGGTGATGGTGTCGGCGAGCCCGCCCGTGGAACGGACAATCGGCACAGTGCCGTACTTGAGGCTGTACATCTGGTTTAGCCCGCAGGGCTCGTATCGCGAGGGCATAAGGAACATGTCGGAGCCGGCCTCTATCATGTGAGCGAGCTGGTTGTCGTATTTCAGGCTTATGCCAGTCTTCTGCGGGTACTTCTTTCCTATCCTGGTGAACATGTCGTGGTACTCCTGCTGGCCCGTGCCCAGCACCACAAGCTGCATGTCGAGCTTCATAATCTCTTCCATTGCCTCTCCAAGAATGTCGAACCCCTTCTGGTCTGCGAGGCGCGAGACAATCCCGACAACGGGCACATCCGGCTTCTGGGGCAGGTTGTTGATTTCCTGCAGGTGGGCCTTGCATTTGGCCTTGCCGGAGATGCTCTCTGGAGAATAGCCTGCCGGTATCAGCTTGTCGGTGGCCGGGTTCCAGTTCTGGTAATCAACGCCGTTGAGGATACCGAAAAGGTCTTCCGTTCTTGACGACAGGACCGCTTCGAGCCCGGCGCCGAACTCCGCGGTCTGTATCTCCTGCGAGTATTTCTTCGAGACAGTGTTTATCAGGTCGGCGAAGACAATGCCGCCCTTGAGGAAGTTGACCTTGCCGTGGTACTCGAGTTCCTTCCAGTTGAAAAGCTCCCACCCGAGGCCGGTGAAGTTGAACTCCCACTCGGGGAAAAGTCCCTGGTAAGCGAGGTTGTGGATTGTAAGCAGGCTTGCCGATTTGCCCAGGACAGGCCCTCCGGCGAAGATGCTGCGCAGGTAGACCGCGATAAGCGCCGACTGCCAGTCGTTCAAATGGAAAACATCAGGTTCTATCCCCAGCGCGACAACCGCCTCGAGCACGGCGCGCGAGAAAAACGCGAACCGTTCGGCATTATCCGGGTAAGCGCCTCTGGTATCACCGTAGAGCTCTCTGCGATAGAAGAAGCCATCGTGCTCAACGAAGTAGGCCGGCACGGTGGTGCCTGGGAATTCACCCTTCCAGATGGTCGCCTTCTGCTCGCGGTGATAGACGTGGAAAGACAGCTCGATGCCGGTTGGCTCCAGCGCGAGCTCGCGATCCACGACGTGCCGGTACAGGGGCATGAAGACCGAGACTGCGTGCCCGAGCTTTGAAAGCGCCAGCGGCAGCGCGCCGGCGACGTCGGCGAGGCCGCCCGTCTTGGCGAATGGGACAACTTCCGGTGAAACGAGGATTACTTTCAACGCGTTATCCTTTCTTTCCCCGGGTGTAAAACCCGGGGCTTGGTCCGTCTCGGGGCCCAGGCCCGGAGCTTCTAACATTCTATCTCACGCAGATACTTGGATGCATCTTCGGGCGAAATGGGGTTTATGTAGCAGCCTGTTCCCCATTCGAAGCCAGCCATTTTCGTGAGGCGCGGTATTATCTCGAGATGCCAGTGGTACTCTTTCAGGAAGTCGCAGTCGAACGGCGAGGAATGGATGAGATAGTTGTACGGGGCCTGTTCGAGTGCAATCTCCAGCCTGGTAATTGTCTTTTTGAGAATCAGGGCGAAGTCCTCTATGACCTGCTTGGGCGAGTTCTCGAAGTGCGAGAAGTGCTTCTTCGGCACGACCCACGTCTCGAACGGAAACCTCGATGCGAACGGGCCAAACGCGAGGAACTCGGCAGTCTCGGCTACAATTCTCTCCTTGAAAGAAAGCTCTTCTCTGACCATGTCGCAGAAGATGCATCGTCCGCGGTAGGAGTAATAATCTTTGGAGCCGCGGATTTCCTCCGAGATTCTGATGGGCACAAAGGGAGTGGCGATAAGCTGCGAGTGGGTGTGTGTAAGCGACGCCCCCGCCTCGCGCCCCACGTTCTTGAATATGAGCCCGTAGATGAGGCGCCTGTCCTTCTTGAGGTCAACCATCCTGTCGCGGTAGGCCCAGATGACTTCCTCGAGCTCGCTCGCCTCGAGGGCCGAGGAGGAGCGGTGGTGGACGGGCGTCTCGATAAACACCTCGTGCGCGCCAATGCCGTTCATCTCATCGTACATCCCTATCCCGCGCTTGGTGAGGTCACCTTCGATTCGCAGCGCGGGGAACTTGTTGGCTATGACCCTGACACGCCAGCCCGGCTTGTTGGGCTGTGTCCCGGCCCTGCGGTAGGCAAGTATCTCCGGCGGGGTCTTGTCCTCGTTCCCCTCGCAGAACGGGCAGAAGGCGTCATCTTCCTGCGTACCCTTGTGCCTGAAATCCGAGGGCCTCTTAGCCCGCTCTCTTGCAATAATGACCCACCTGCGGATAATGGGGTCTTTGCGCAGCTCCGGCATCTCAAGCTCCTGAGTGGACGATAGACAGCAGGCAGCATACAGCAGGAACCAGTATAGCGTCCACTGTTTTCTGTCTGCTATTTTTTCTCAAACCTGCCACTGCACCTGGTCGAACTCGTCGGTGGGGGAAGTGAAGACAATCGGGCCGGAGAATGGGAGTCTCTCGACTGCGCCCCCGGGTGTCGACAACTCCACCTGGAACTTGGCGCGCTGCCCCTGCCGGATGCCGAGCGCCCGGAATGGTATGGCCAGCTCGACAAACCTGTTGGCCGCCATCTCGCCCACCTCGGTGCGCGCCTGCGTCATGAGCGTCTTACTGCGCAGGGATTCTGCGCGAAGCTCCACTTCCCCGGGCTCCAGGAAGCGGACCGCCAGCGATGCATCCGGGAGTTCGGCCGCGTCGCTGGTCAGGTCTATTCTCAGGTAGAAATTATCCAGGTCGAAGCCGAAGTAGATTTCTTTCACAAGCGAGCCTGCGGGCCGCGCCATGGCGCCCTGGTCGCCCGCCGGGTCGTAGCGGCCGGCGCAGAGCCATTCAAAGTAGTCCGACCTGCGCCCGTCAATACGCACATCGAGCAGGGCGTACGGCTGGGTATAGGCGGCTTCGGCGACGCGCAGGATAGGCTCATCAACAAAGGGCGGAATCTCTTCGCCAATTGCCTCGAAGACGCCCGCGAGGTGGGTGCGAAAAAGGATGTCGAACTGCTCGTCATGCGGGCTGCTGTGCTGCTGTGAGAGCCACCAGAACCAGTCGCTGCCCTCGGCCATGTGGATCTGCTCCCACGCCTGCCCTGCGGCTTCCTCGGAGAGCCGGTCGCGGGCCTTGACGAGCGCTTTGCGCGTGCGCCCGAGGCAGTTCCAGGCCTTGTTGTTGAGCTCTTCGCCAACCCAGACCCGGAAGCTGTGCCCAATCCACGAGCCGGCGAACAGGCCGCTTAGGGGCTTGAGGTCGGCATCTTCGAGGTAGTCTGAGATTCTTGTCGTGCGCACGCGCTTCGAGACGCTCAGGAGGCCGAAAAGCTCGCGCAGGAATACCAGCCCGCCGCACGGGTAGGCTTCCCATGCGTTCTCGCCGTCGAGAATCACAGGTACAATCCAGGTTCCGGAGCCTTTGCGCGCGGCCGTCTCGGCGATGCGGTGCAGGTGGTTGACGAAGTTGGCGGCGGCCTCAGAAGGGTCGTAGGCGTAATAGGTGAAGCCAATCAGGTCCGAGAGGTAGTGGTCGCGGAAGACCACTTTGACGGAGTGGCCATTCGACTCTGCGCGGTAGCCGCGATAGAGCAGCTCGGCGCGCCCGGGGCCATCGAGCCTGAGAACCCTGCCGGAGCCCGAGAGCGTGGCTGACAGTATCTCCTCGTCTGTGGCGCACCAGTCGATTCCGGCCTGCGCGAGGATGTCTATTACCTGCGTGCTCACGCCGCCCTCGGAGGGCCACACACCGCTGGGCCTGGTGCCGAAGAGCTCTTCGTGCCTGCGGATTGCCTTTCGCATCTGGGTGAGGGCATCTTCGGGTGCTCTGGGGAACTCAAGCGGCAGCGGGACGCCGGGCATTGCCTGGTGGGCTGTCTCGATGTCGCACAGAAGCGGCAGAATCGGGTGATAGTAGGGAGATGTGGTAAGCTCCGCCTGACCCGAGTCCGCGAGGGCGCCGTAAAGTGGCACCACTTCGCCCAGAAGCTCTATCTGCAGGTCGAGGAGCTTGTTTTTCTCATCCTCGGTGAAGCCTCTCTCCTTCTCTATCAGGCCGGCCACGAGCCGCTCTTTCTCCCGGCTGTAGGGATGGAACCAGACAAGGTTGAACCAGACCTGCAGGTCAAGCAGGTCCTGCCTGCCGAAACGCCGGGCCGCATCGTGGGCGGACTGCGCGGATTTCTTGCCGCTCAGACCCAGCAGCTCGGCGAACCTTGGAAAAGGCTCAATCATGGTTCGCCAGTTGGTGCTGAAGAATTCTGCTACTATGAAGGCGCGCTCCTCTGGGCTCAGCTCGGATGCAGGCTTGCGTGAGTAGCGCAGGTAGAGGTCCGCCGTGCCGCCGGCGATTTCGAGAAGCTGGTCAAGCATGGATGGAACGAGGTTGAAGTTCTGCCTGACTGCCGGGAATTCGGCGGCGATCTTCGCCATGGCGTAGTAGTCCTTGACCCCGTGGAGCCGCGTCCACGGCAGCAGCGCCTCACGCGTGCGCGGGTGGCGGTAGTCCGGCTGGTGATAATGCCACAGGAAGGCGACTGCAACGTCGGCCATGGTGTTTTTCCACGCTTATTTTCCGCGGTGGCGGTGCCGTAGGCACATTTTACAGGAGTGGCTGCGCCACCACTTTTATGAAAGTCCCTTCGGGACAACCCCGCGGCTCTGGAATATTAGAAATCTCTCTTCGCGGGTTCCTTCTCCGGCTCTTTCTCCGGCGGCGGTTCCGGTTTCTCAGGTATCTTGGGCAGCTCCAGTTTCTTCCTGGACAGGTCGCCGAAGTCAGCCTCCTTCATAACCACCTGGCGTGCCTTGAGCATCTCGGCCGTTATTTTCGGAAGCAGTGAGCGCGGCGCGCCCTGGATTATGAGGACCTGCGTCCCGGCGAAATGGATGAGTGCCGTCTCCTCTCCCTGCTTGATGTTGAGGAAGTAGCCGGTGTTAGTAAGCTCCGGCTCTTTCTTGTAGCGCTTGCCAAGTGCCGCGGCGTATGCTTTGACAAATTCCTCAGCATCATCCTTGGAGTCCCAGACGGAAAGCCAGGCAATAATCTGTGGCCCGCCTTTTTCCTTCGACGCGATGAAGGTGTAGGAGTCGCCGTCCCACCCAGCGGCCGCGGCTGCGGCGGTCTTGCCGTCCACAAACTCGGACAGAAGCACTTTCAGCAGGAACTCTCCCATTGTGCTGGTTGTGACCTCTTCCCACTGGCCATTAAGCTTCTTGTGAAGCTCGGGCAGATGAATGCGCACGGGATAATCTTTCTCGCCGAGGTACTTGTCGGGGTGCATTATCTGTTCCGTGGAGAGCGGCGGGCGTTCGAAGAGCTTGTCAAGCGCTTTCCAGGACTTGTGCTTCTGCAGGAATTTCTGCACGAAGGACGAGCCTTCGCAATACTGGAAGATAAGCATTTCGCGGATAATCTTGGGAGCTCTGGCCATGGCGGAATCCGGCTTCATTCTTAGGTCCATTTCGAAACCCGCGCGGGCGATTGCGCCAAAGTTGTCAAGCATGGGCAGTGTAATTATGGACACGCCTTTTTTCTCGAAATCGTACTCGAAGCCTCCCAGGGTAGCTTCACCTTCGATAATGCCCATAATGGCGAGGTAGCGGTCATCGTTGTTGAGAATCACCTGCTGCATTGCCCTGATGTGGAAGTACTGGTCCTGAAGGGCGTGGAACATCTCGTGTGCAAGGACCATTCCCGTAGTTGGACCGGCGGCGGTTTCCTCCATGAGATAGAGCGCCTTGGCTTCCGGGTCGTAGAAGCCTGCGATCTGCTCGGTCAGCATCTCGGTGAGGGTCTTTCTGAGGTCGAACTCGGGCTTGACAGCGCCGAGCTTGACAAGGAGTTTGCGGGTCTTTTCGAACTCCCCGAGCATCTCATCCTCTTTGCTCTTTTCGAGGATGAGTTTGCGCAGCTCTTCTTTCGTCTTGATGCCGACCTTGAAGTCGCCGCGGAACTCCTTGCCTCGAATCCTGCTGACAGCCTTCTTGAATGAATCAACCTGGCCCAGGAGCTTCTGCTCAAGCGTCTCTTGGGGCTTTTGCTCAGGCTCCTCCTGTGCCAATAGGTAGACGGGCAGCAAGAGGGCCAGCACGAGCAGGAGCGCAAGTTTCTTCACAGCTTACTCCTTTGAAAAAAAGTCCAGCGCATTATACGCTGGACTTTGTGTTAACGCAATACTCTATTGGCAGCTTTTACCAGTTGCTGGAACCAAACAACTGCTCTTCCTTCTCCCGCAGGATGGTTATATCCGCCTTGAGGAGGATCACGAGGTTCCGGCGCAGCTTCATGTTACCTTTCTTGCGGAAGAGGTTCTTGATAAGGGGTATCTGACCCAGGAGCGGGACGGTGGTATCGAGCTCGTGGTGAACCAGGTTCTTGAGCCCGCCGAGTATAACTGTTCCGCCGTCCGGGACAATCACAGTGGTGCGAATCCTGGTCAGCGAGAGTGTGGGCAGCTCGATGTTCACGGCAGTGAGGCCCTGCTGCAATATGACAGTTCTGCCGGTACGGTCCTGGGTGAGGCCCGTGAGGTCCACGGCCATGGTCGGCTTGACCTCGACGAGCACGTACTTCTTGTCGTAGGTAACGACGGGCTTGGCTTCGAGGATGGAGCCGTGGTTGAGGATGCCTATTACCGGCTGCAGCGTCGGGATACCGACGGTGTTTATTTCTATATCGGCCAGATAGGACTCCTGGTAGATTGCCATTAGATGCGAGCGCTGGGTGTTGAAGACGGTGATTCTCGGCGCGGAGAGCTCTCTCACCTTGAAGTTCTTGGTGACTGCGTCGAGGATCGCCTGCACCTGGTACTCCTGTGTCAGGTTGAACTGGACGGCCATGCCGCCTACTTCACTCATGTTGAAGGGGAATCCGGCGGCGAGCGGCAGGCTCAGCGTGTTGGCGATACGCCCGCGCAGTTCGTTTTGTCCCTGGGCGTTGATGTAGTGGTAACCGGCGGAGACGTTCCCGCCACCCGGGCCTGTGGTCTCGTTTATTGTCGGCGGCAGGTCGCGCCAGTCAATGCCGAGCGACTCGAGGAAGTTGTCCTGGACATCCACGAACCTCGCCTCGATAGTGACCATAATACCGACGGTCTTTCGCAGTGTTGAGAGGAGCTTCTGAATCTTCTTGTGGGCCTCGAGTGGCTTGCGGACAATAAGCAGCCCGCCGGTGTAGCGTATCTCGCCCTCGTCCTCCATGTCGCCGAGTATCCGCTCGATAAGCTCCTGGAGCTTCTCCCAGTCGAAGCCCACGCCTCCGCCCGTATCGTCGTCGGAGTCACCGAGGTCGATGATACCGCCGCCGCCACCGCCGCCGCCGCCGCCCCCTTCCCACGGGTTGCCCTGGTCGCGCAGCGCGATCTGAGGGGCGGGGAAATCGGGCACGTTCTGGACAAGCTCCGAGACGTTGTAGAACTCGAGGAACAGTTCGGGCGGCTCATCCTCTTCCGTTGAGATGTAGATGACATCGTGCTTGATGGTCCACTGCAGCGACTCATCTGCCGCGAGGATAAGGGCGAGCGCGTTCTTGAGGCGTATCTCGCGCAGCCGCAGTGAAACCGCCGCATCGGCCACGACATCCATGGCGCTGTTAGAGATGACGAAGTTGAGCCCCGTAATATCACGCAGGAAGTTTATCGCCTCCTCGAACGGCGTCTCGGAGAAGTTGATTGTCACTTTCTGGTTTTCCAGCTTGCTCTTTATCCGGCGCACGGCGGGGCTTTCTTCCCGCCTAAGCAGCTTCATCAGGGGCAGCTCGCGCTGGGAGATAATCTCCCACTCTTCCGCGTTGGGGAACCGCAGCAGGTCCGCGTAGGGGATTGAGACCCTGTCCACGTTCTCGAACGCTCTCTTGAGCGCCTCCACCTTGTCCTGCACGTTCCGGAGCGCCTTCTTGAGGTGGCGGTACTTGGTGGCGTGTTGCTTGAGCTTTATCGCCTCATCGTTGTGCGGGTCGAGACGGAGCACCTTGGCCAGCAGGTCCTCCGCGCGGGCGTATTTCTCGAGCCTCAGCGCCTCCTTCGCCTTCCCGACAAGCGTCGTTATCTTCGCGCGGACGTACCGGTAATCCTGGGCCTGAGCGAACTCCTTTTGCTCTACCGCGATTGTGTGCAGCTTGGCCCTGGTGAACGCATCCTTCGCCTCCGCCTCGATACGGGCGAGCCCTATCCAGAACTTCGCGGCATCCTCGTAGCCCTTCTTGTCGATGAAGTAGGGGAACCATCGGATAATCTCGAGGACCCGCTCGAACCTGTCTATGGCTTCGTCGAACTGCTTGTCATCGAAGAGCCTGCGCGCTTCCACGTACACGCGCTCCATCTCGGCCTGGGCCTGCTGGATACTGACAAGTCGTTCATTTACAAGCTGGCGTGCGACATCGTGTATCTCGCCCCTGCGCTCGCCAAGTATCCAGAGAACTTCATAGAGGAGTTTCCTGGCTTTCTCGTGCTCGCGGTCCAGCAGCGCCGCAATCCGCAGGTCGTGTGCAGCCTCCTCGTACCGAAGCTGCCGGTACAGGTTGAGCCCGGAGCGATAGAACCTCTCGGCCGTTTCCTTCTTGGCGCCTTCTTCAACGCCCATGACCTCCATGATTCTCGCCGTCTCCTCCGGGACGGAAAGCTCTCTCGTGGCTCCCCCCTCCGGAGCAGGGGCCTCCTCGCCGTTCTGCGGCCCATTACCATCGGTCGGGCCGGCAGCAAGCGGCGCAGCCTGCGTGGGCGCGACCGCCGAGCGCTCCCGCACCTGTGCGGACCCGCAGCCGACTGTCAGGCCGCCCAGGACCCCGAACAGCAGGATAAGCACGAAGTACCGTGAGGCAGTTCTCATGTGTCGCTCCTTTATCGAAGACGCTTGCGTCGAGACATCTCTGTTTCCTGCAACAAGCACCATAGGATGAACTTGTCACGGAATTGTCACAACTCCGGCCAAAAAGCGGGTAATTTTCAACAGTAGTTTTTCGTCAGGGGACACAGCAGGAGCGCCCGGTCTTCGAGCCTCGCGCCTGTTCATTTCCCCGGTGGGAGCCAGCCACCACCCGGGTCTTCCGGTTCTTCGGGCGTTTTCTTTTCCGGGTCTTCGGGTTTCTCGGGTTCTTCCGGTGGTTTCTCAGGCTCTTCAGGTTTTTCGCCACCCTCGGGCTGCGTACCCTCGGTCGGCGGGATGGTCATTTCTTTTCCTTTCGAGTTGACAATAACAATATACTTCACCACTTTCGCCGGGCCGAGCTTCCTCTCCCCGAAGCTCTTGAGCTTCCAGTCTGTCTCGATGTCCTTCACCTTGATGTTCTTGCCCTTCTCAATCCACACCCACTCCGTGACTTCCTCGGTGCCCGACTTGCGGTATGTTATTTTTATCCTTACCTTGTTCTCGTGGGGCATCATGTGCTCGGTGTCGAACTCCATGTTGAACGGGGTCTCCACCAGGGCCGTCTTGCTTGGCTCATCGGAGTTCTTGAGAGGCACCCTCGGGTCCTTCTCCTTCGCGTGCGAGGTAATCCTGTAGGCATACTTGGTGATGGGCCTGACAGTCTTGTCGACGTAATCGCGCGCCTCGACATCGAAGCTCTTGAGCTTGAGCCAGTTGCCCTCGCCCTCTCTTCGCCGGAGAGTGTAGCCAAGGACATCGATGTTCCTGTTGTCCTGCGCCTCTTTCCATGAGAGCTTGACCTGCCCGATGTCAGCAGTGGCCGAGAGCGTGGGGGGGCGATGCACAGATTGGGTAGGGTCCTCGAACTTCGCCTTGCGAATAATGTAGGGCCGCTTGAACGGAAACCATCTGGGCTCCCTGCCCGGCTCGGGCACCTCCTTATAGGGGGTCTGGACATCGTGAGCGTAGCTTACATTCACATCCTCGGGCAGGGCGGGGTTCTCCATGTTGTCCCTGATTCGCTCAAGGGCACTGTTAGCCTTGCCCTTGAGTTTCCGAGCCTCGGTGGTGCCGACGGCAAGGGATATCAGATAGATGATTATTATGAGCAGCACAACACCAAGGGCGAATTTCTCGACGTGGCGAATCAAGAGGTCTTTGAAATTGCCTTCAACCATCCGACGCTCCTTCGCCGGCGCTCGGCACCGGCAGTTCTACTGTTCTACTCTCTACTTTTTCTACTGACTACGGTTTCTTTGCCGCTGGTTTCGGCTCTATCTTCATCATCACGTAGTAGGAGAACTCGACTAGGACCGGCGGCTCGCTAATCAGTTGGTCCTGGTCGGGCAGATTCCTCTTTTGGTCTCTCACCACCTCCCCGAAGTAGACGCCGCCGTGCTTGCTGAACACTTTCGGCATTACCCCGTTGAACGCATCCTGCTGGGTGTAAGTCACACCGAGCTTGACCAGGGGGTGGGGGCTGGTCGAAATGGTGCTCAGAAGGGGCTTTACCACCCTGAGGCTCTTGAACTCCATGTTGACGGGGCATTTCGCGTTCAAGTACTGGAGCATTGTCGCGATTGAGCCGTAGGGCATCTTGACAAGCATGGTCACGGGCATTCGCTCGAAGTGCGCCTCGATTGCGGTCTGCGGCTTTCTCTCTTCCTCTTTCCTGCCTCTCCTGACGTCGCGCTCCTTGTAGAAGGATGCGAAGACAAGCTGCTTTCCATTGGCTTCTTTCAGTGCTTCCACGAACGCCTTCTGCACCCAGAACTGCATCTGTGCGGTCCGGAGGTTCTTGGCGTTGAGCTTGCTCGTCTCCCAGAAGCCCCCGGCGGCGTTGTCGGGGACTGTCTCGTCCGTATCCACCTGAGGAGGCGGCGCGAATCTCATATAGTTCTGGACTGTCGCCTGCTCTTCAGATGTGAGCTTGAGCGCAACCCACACCTTTCTCTTGACCTCTGTTTGCGCCAGGATGGTCTCCTTGCCGGCAACCTGGATGACTATCTCAGTGTCATCTTCACGAAGGAGTGTGCCCTTGAGCTTCTCGCCGCTCTTGAGCTCGACCAGGAGCGTGGCAACTTCATCGCTCACCGAGATGCCATTATCCTCGCAGAACTTGCGAAGCTTGTTGAACTGGTCCCTGTAGCGCGACTGGAACTGCGCGGGGGTGGGCTGGCGCTCCCAGTCCTTGATGCCCAGCTCCTCGAACCACTGCTTGAATCTCCTGTCTTCGTCCTTGAAGAACTCGACACAGCTATCATGCTCATCTTTGAGAGTCCTCCTGTTCTTCTTGTGAAGCTTGTTTACCTGCCTCGTCGGGATTTTCCCGCCCATGTCCGCATAGTCTCTCAGGGCTTTTGTGGTTCTCTTGAGCTTGCGCACCTTGTCCGCAATCACAGTTCCCCGGGGAGAGACGAAGGCGAGGTAGGTGATAATCTCAACAAGCAGTATCGCACCGAGGATAATCCACATCGAGTGTTTCTTCATGAATCTTCGCTCCGAGCTATGCGGGGTATTTCCGGGTCCCGCACCGACATTCCATTATTTGTCCGGCTCTTCCGGGGCCTTATCAGGCCCTTTTTCCTGCTCCTCGGGAAACGGCACCGTCCACCTGAGCTTGAACATGTAGTAGGTCTGCCTCGACCCGTCATCGTTCTGTGCGGCCCGCCTGCTTGGCGAGAGGCTCCTTATCCTCGTCGTCGCCGGGAGCTCGAGGATGTCATCGGCCTTCTTGTCGAACTGGGCCGCGAGCCTGTCCGCAAAGATGCTCTTGAGGCGCTGAATCGTCTTCACATCCTCGTCATCCGCAATAACCGCGGCTGTCAGGACGACCTCGATACCCGCCTTGTCCTGCGGGTCTTTCACCTGATTGAATTCGAGCCCGAGCAGCCACACCTTCTCCCTGTTTGTGGTATCCATTTCTGCATCGGGATATGGAGGGAAAAGATCTCCGCCGAACTTGCCCAGGAGCACGGGGGGGATGGCGTCCAGGTTGTCCGGTACAGCCTGGTTTATCTTGTTTATTATCTCGAGAGGCATGTTGCGCCGCTTCGCGAACTCCACGAACTCCAGCGAGTCTTTGCGGTAGCCGGAGGAGTCCTTCAGCTTGGCCTGCTCATCTTCGACTTCCTCGAGGTCGGTCAGGACGACGTTGGCCTTTTCCAGCGATTCATCGAGCGTCGTTATCTGGCTGGAGCTGGACAGGTACATGAACAGGATAAGAAAAAACAGGAGCGCGGCCGCGACGATGAACATGGGCTGCTTGCGCTCTATCTGGCGCGCCTTGTAGAGCTTCCGGGGCATCAGGTTTATGGAACTCTGCCCCTTGCCCGCGCCCTGCAGCGCCAGCCCCATCGCCACGCCGAAAGAAGGGAGATGCTCCTGCAGCAGGGTTATGTCCACATCGTGGGCGAGCTCCATGTGCATGATGTCAAAGAACCGGTTGATTTTCATGTCCAGGTTGGATGCGAAGTAGTCTGCCAGCCCTTCGAGCCTCGTAGCGTTGCCCAGGAGCACCATCTGCTTGGCGCCCGACCTGTAGAAAGAGAGCGAGCGCATTATCTCGCCGACGAAGTCGCGCAGCGTCGGCTGCATCACGGCGAAGAGCTTGTCCGCCTGCTTGCTCTGGGCAGCCTTGATTTTGAGCTTTTCGGCTTCCGCGAAACTGATTTCAAACTCCTCCATCAGCTTCTTGGTGATGTCGTTTCCCGCCAGCGGCAGGTTCCTGACGTGGAATTTCCCGTACTCGATGACGACCAGGTCGGTGTGGTCCGCCCCTATGTCAACCACCACCGACTCCTCCGGTATGTCCATCTCGTGCCTGGCGAAGTTGAACAGCGCGAGCGGGGCAATCGTTATTATGTCCGCGTGGAGCTTGGCGGCATCGAAGTCGGCGAGAAGATTCATAACGATCTCTTCCCTGATGGCGAAGATGCCGACATCAATCTCCTCGCCCGGCTCGTACTTGCGGTCTACCTTCTGGAAGCTCCAGATAACATCGCTCAAGGGGAAGGGTATCTGCTGTGCCGCCTCGTACTTGACGACATCCCCTATCTTCTTGTCCTCGACCGGAGGCAGTTTTATGAACCTGGTGAACGCGGCGTAGCCCGGCACCGCAATGGCGATTATATCGCCCGCCTTCACCTTGTTGCGCTGCCTGAACTGCGCCAGCGCCTGTCTGATTTCCGCGGTACTCGGCTGCTCCTCCGAGCTTCCGTAGTAGTCGATTACATCGACCCCGGTTATCTCGACCGTGTCCCGCAGCTTGTGCATGCGGATGGCTTTTAGCGAGGACCTCCCGATATCAATTCCCCAGACGGCATCTTCTACTATCATTGGCGGGTATCTCCTCGGGCTGTGTAGTTGTCTCTCCCTCACGCGAAAGCAGTTGCGCAATTATATCCACAAACGCGCGCTCGTCAAGATGATTTTGATGACACAGGCCGTGTTCGGGTGCTCTGGCTATACTTCCAGACGGGGTGCGGCGCTCTTGCGCCTGATTTGCGCCAGCTTCTCCTCGAAGCCTGCGCGGCCCATAAGCGCATACGCCGCCACTTTCCCGGCCTCGACACCGGGCTGGTCATAGGGGTTGACCCCGTATATCATTCCCGCGTAAGAGGTCTGCACCTGGAGCATGAAGAGAAGCTGCCCCAGAGTTTCTTCGTTCACAACAGGCATGATTATCGTCGCGTTCGGTCTCTTGGCGTCGGTAAGGGCAATTCGAGTCCCGGCGAGCTCGTCAAGCATGAGTTCGCCAAGGCTGCGCCCCCAGAGATACGAAGTCGCATCTGATTCGTACAACTCGTGCATTCTAACTTCAGAGCGGAACTTCTTCACTTCCACGAAGGTGATTAGTTTGTCATTGGGCCCTTGGGCGTAGAGCTGTATCTGCGAGTGCTGGTCTGTTGTCCCCAGTGCTGCAATTGGCGTCTGCCCGGTGTTCACGACATCCCCCGTTGTGGAAAGTCTCTTGCCGAGACTTTCCGCCCAGAGCTGGCGGAACCAGTCAGCGGTCGCACGCAGGCACTGTGCGTATGGCATAAACACTGCCATTCTCTTGCCTTTCTTGCGGTCAAGCTGGGTGTGGATTATGGCAGCCACGAGCGCCGGGTTGGTCGCCGGCTTCGATTCCCTGATTCGTTTATCCATTGCGGCTGCGCCTGTAAGCAGCCTGTTGACATCAATGCCTGCAAACGCGCTTGAAACGAGGCCTACCGCGCTCAGGACTGAGAACCTGCCGCCAACACCCGGCGGCACGGGAAATGTCTGGAAACCTTCTTCCCGCGCCATCTTGCGAAGCGCGCCTTTCTCCGGGTCGGTGGTTGCGACAATGTGGTCGGCAGGGCTGGCATCAGGGCCGCACATCAGCCAGTGTGCGAGGACGAGGAAGTTCGACATTGTCTCGGCGGTGCTGCCTGACTTGGTAATCACGTTTATGACCGTCTTGGCCGGGTCGAGTGTGTCTGTGAGCCCGGCCAGCAGTTCCGGGTCCACGTTGTCCGGGAAGAACATCCGCGGGCCGCCTCGCTCCTTCGCAGGCAGTAGATTGTGATACGGGTGGCTCAACGCTTCAAACACCGCGCGGGACCCCAGGCTGGAGCCGCCGATACCCACCACGATAAAGTTCTCGAACCGACCCCGTTTGGCATCTACCAGCCCGGATATCGACTCTGTCAGAGCGCCGTCATAAGGCAGGTTCATGTAATCCGCACCGCCCGAGGCTCGTAGCTCTTCCAGCTTCCGGGGAACCCCGCTGTAGCTCTCGAGAGCTTCGGACAGCTCCGCTTCAGTCAGCCCGTGCTCAGAACCCACCGCGGAGGCCATGACGCTTGTATAGTCGTACTTGATTTCCATAACGCTATCTCCCAGAAGCGCTCTACTCGAGCCCGAGCGACTTCACTTCACGCATGCCCACATTTACCACCAGCGACAGGCCCGCCATGGATGGCAGAAGCGATGAGCCGCCGTAGCTCACAAAGGGCAGTGTCAGGCCTGTAACGGGCATAAGACCTATTGCCATCCCCACATTTATTACAGTCTGCACGAAAATAACAGTGGCAACTCCTACCGCAAGCAGCCTGCCGAACGGGTCGGCCGTTGAGTAGGCCACGTCAAGGCATAAAAGCATTATACCAAACAGGAGTCCCAGCACAAAAACACAGCCTGCAAATCCCCACTCCTCGCCAACCACCGAAAAGACGAAATCAGTGTGGCGCTCGGGCAGCACACCGTGGGTGTTCTGCGTGCCCATGCCGTAACCCTTGCCTGTCAGCCCGCCTGAACCTATGGCTACTTTCGATTGGATAAGCTGGTAACCCTCGCTTAACCTGTGTTCCTTGCTCTCAGGATTGACGAACGCCGTGAGCCGGCCTTTCTGGTAATCTTTGAGTACGCCGAACCACAGCACCGGGGTAAGCGCAATCCCAACCGCCGCCAGAAGCAGCAGGTGTTTAACGCGCGCTCCGCCGACATACATTATGGCAAAAAACACAGGTATGAAAATCATCGTCGTTCCCATATCAGGCTGCTGCGCAATCATAACCATGGGTATCAGGCACAGTATTCCCGGTACAATCAGGCTTCTGAATTCGCTGAGTTTCTGCCCTTTTGCCGCATACCGGGCAAGCACAATTATTACCACGAGCTTCATGAACTCCGAGGGCTGCACACGGAAGGTGCCGACAGGTATCCAGCGCTGCGAGCCGTGTACAGAGACGCCGAAGACATAGACCGCCGCAAGTCCCGCAAGGTTGGCGATGTAGATAAGCGGTGAGATTCTTCCGATGTCGCGGTAACTCACAAACAGCAGGGCGAAGAAAAGGCCAAGCCCGAGCCCGACCCATACCATCTGCTTGGCGGCGTAGCCGGAGTAGGTGCCGGTGACAATCTTGTACGAGGCGCTGTGGATGAAAGTGACACCGACCGCCAGTAACGCACAGGTCACAAGAAACAGTCCCCAGCGGAACCTCGACAGTTTTACACTAATCTGTGCCAAAGTACGCATCCAGAATTTTTGCAAGCAGCGGGCCTGCGACCTCGCCGCCGTGGTACTTCGTGCGCTCCACTACTACCGCAAATGAGATTTGCGGCGCCCCGTAAGGCGCGAAACCCAGTATCCAGCCATTATTCCAGACACCGCCAAGCTCGGCCGTGCCTGTCTTTGCCGCCACGTCATGCTTGCGCAGCTCCTTCTGGCGAGCAGTGCCCTGCCTTCCGGAAACCACATCGCGCATGGCTCTGCGCAGGACCTCAAGGTTAGCCGGGGAGACTGGCAGCTTGCGCTCGGGCTTCAGCCCAGCTCTACTTTCTACTCTCTCCTTTCCAGAAAGTAGTGAGGAGTTAGTAGAGCTGCTGCTTCTCAGCAGCAGGTGTGGCTGCAGCAGCGTTCCGCCGTTGGCAATCGCGGCTGCCAGCCGCGCCATCTGAAGTGGTGTTGCGAGGACACTGCCCTGGCCAATCGCCATGTTTCGGGTGTCGCCCGGCACCCATGCCCGCTCGCTCTCGAAAAGTGCAAGCCTGCTTTTCTCTCGCGCAATATCCTTTTTCAACTGCTCCACGCGCGCCTTTCGCAGACCCAGGTCTGCCGAAGGCTGTTCCACCGTCTCCTGCTCTCCTTTCTGAACAGTAGAGCTGCCCTTCGGGCTCAGGCGGCTTATGTCCCTTATCTCTTCGAGGGTGTACTCGAGCTCCGCCTGCATCCTGTTGAGCCTGTCTCTGGTTCGGGAGGCGCGCGCCCTCTTCCAGTCCGGGTTCGGAATCAGGCCGGCGCATTCGCCGGGAAGGTCAATCCCCGTGGTGCGGCCGAACCCGAGAATCCGCGCCCAATTACCCAACTGCTCCTGCCCCAGTCTCTCGCCAGTCCCGTAGAAGTACACGTTGCAGGAGCCTTCAATCGCCGTGGACAGGTCAACCGACCCGTGCCCGCCCCTCTTCCATCACCTGAAAGCACCGGGCGTTTTGTAGTAACCGCGTCAGTAGAAGTGTGTCTGCGGTGTTATCGCACCTTCTTCAAGGGCCGCCAAGGCTGTAACCAGCTTGAAGCCTGAGCCGGGCGCGACAGCGCTGAGCGCGCGGTTCACGAGCGGGTACGGTTCCTGCAGATGCTTGTTGAACGTGCTCTGGTCCCGTCGGAAGGTGTCCAGGTCGTATCCCGGCGCCGAGGCAAGCGCTATTACTGCGCCAGTCTTAACATCCATGACCACTGCCGCGCCGGCAAGCCCTTCCTCGGAGAATGCATCCTGCGCGGCGCGCTGGACTCTTGCACTCAGTGTCAGGTGAAGGTCCAAACCCGGACCGGGCAGTATTTCGCTGAGCACGGTTTGCTCGGGTGTGCGAGTGTCCCGCTCCAGAAGTCTTGCGCCTTTTCGACCCTGGAGCTCTTTCTGGTAGATACGCTCTATTCCCGAGGCCCCCACACTGTCGTCATGGAAAAACGGGTTCGCCTCAATCTTCTCGAAGTCCCTGAGTTCGCTGAAGCCGCGCCGGATGATTCGCCCCTGCTTCTTGAGGTCCTCGTACTGTGCGGTGCTGCTGAGCGCGCGCAGGTAACCCAGAACGTGGCAGGCCAGGTCGCCGTGCGGGTGCACCCGCTGTGTCCGGGTTGTCACGACTATTCCGGGATAGCGCCGGTATCGCACCTCGAATTCTTCCGCCTGGTCGCGGGAGAGTTTCTTGGCGAGCGTGTATGGCATGTCGAGTTCGTAGCGGCGCTGGTAGGAGTTTGCTATTTTTGAAATCTTCTCTTCGACCCGATTCACTTCCTTGAGAGCTTCGTCGTAGGAAGCGCCAAGAAACGCCGTTGCCAGCCGCAGAGTCTCTTCTTTTCGGCAGAGCTCTGCCAGGTCCGCGCGGAGCGAAAAGACAGCACGCCCGTCAACTTCCCTTTCATGCACAATCAGCGCCCCGTACTTCTCCGGGTACTTCCCGGCAAGGTAGCGCAGCCTCTTTGCCGCCCGCGGCGCTATCTCCGGCAGCAGCGTCTGAACACTCTGTTCTTCAATTGCAGCCCTCAGCTTCGCCAGGTCGAGGTGCTCCTCGAACTTCTCCCGGCTCAGGCCCGCCGTCCGGCATACAAGCGGCACTACAGCCACCAGCGGGTCAAGCTTGGGGAGTATGAACGAGGCGTCGAACACCTGCATGTCTGTTGCAAGCACCTCGCCGTCGCAGTCGTAGATTGTCCCTCGCGGTCCCGAATATATCTGAACCCTGCGGCGCTTGCGCTCGACTATCTCCTCGTAGTAGTCGCACTGCACTATCTGCATGCACCCGAGCCGCCACACAAGCACGGCGAAGGTGAGCAGGAACAACACAAGAAAGGCAGCAAGTCTGTTTTTATACACTAATCCAAGCCCGTCCCGGAAACAAGAGGCATCAAGTCTAACACAGGAGCCGGCGAAATAAAAGACCCTGGTTGTGCACAGGCGGGAGAAAGGTGTCAGGTGCCGAAGAGGAACGCAAGGGCGAGATAGGCGGCGAGGTCGATTGCGGCGAAGACTGCAAGAACAAGCGCGCGGCTGAACAGCTCATCAAGGAAAACACGCCTGCCCAGCCGGGTGATTACCCAGACGACGCAGTGAAGCAGGTAGGCAAGCGCCACTGGGAAGTAGGTCGCAAACAGCATTTGCAGGACTGTCTGCAAGTATGCCCCGGCAGTGAAAGCGACTCCGCCCTGAAGCAGGAGAAGTGCGCACACGCCGGCGAAGGCGGCACCTGAGGCGGCCGCGACTTTCCAGAGGCCCCGGCGCGATTCATACCAGCGCAGCCTCTCCGCCACGTGAATAGAGCCAAGCCCGAGCGGGAGTATCGCGAGGCATACAAGCACGATTCTGAGAAGTTCCATCTCGAACAATCTATCAGCCTGCGCCAGGGTCGTCAACCTTCCCTTTTTTACGGGAAAGGTCGGCATAGGAGGTTCCGTGAGAAAAGCGGCCCGCCCCGTGGCGGGCCGCGTGGGGGGGGTTTGTTTATAATCTAAATATTTTGGGGGCCGGGCCCCAAGAGCCCCATGCCGGGGTATATGT